>CAMQOJ010000137.1 GCA_947003375.1 uncultured Lachnospiraceae bacterium | reverse complement strand
GTTGTTCCGGATGGTCACATTCGGCGTCCATGTGATATTTTCCACCGCGTCACAGCCTGTCCTGATTCCCTCCGGCAATGCTTCTTCCAACATCAGCTCGATATCCGTATCATTCTTTCTGATAAAATCCTTTACTACGTTCCCGTGGTAGGGCACCAGACTCTCCCCGTCTATCAGCTCGATCTCATCCCCCGCCTCAAAGGCCTGGAATCCCCAGGACTGCTCATGCATGAAACGTACCGTCAGTCTCCGCTCCGCCCTGTCCGCCTCCACGATCCGCAGGTGTGTTCCGTGGATGTTGACGGTATCGTCATGGGCACCGCTGAAGTGGCTGTCCGCGATGAGGATCTCGCCCCTGCAGCCCGACATCTGCACAAAATCCGCAAAGCTGGCGCAGGTCCTCCCCGTCTCCGGGCGCGGGGCGCATTCCAGCCGGTGCAGCGTCAGGTTTTCCGAGTACTGCCCTACGACCCCCAGCCCATGCATATAATGGAATCCGCAGTTCTCAAATGTCACGTTCTTGCTTCTATGGATGAAGACACCCACCTGATTCCTGATTCCGTCCCGCACCTGGTAGGTACAGCCCTCCCTGTAGCGGCTCCCCTCCGGGAATTCCAGCTGCAGCACATTGTCCCCCAGGTCTGTGATGCCGCTTCCGTAGCCATACCATGGGACGCGCCGAAGCGTGCCCCTGTCCGGATCCAGCTCCTGCAGCAGGCAGGCGGCATTCTCCCAGTACCGCGCCTCCCCGTCGGCCAGCGTCCTCTCGCCCTGCCACAGAATAGAATCCGGTCTTCCGTCACCGTCCGCATCCTGCAGTCGGTACAGCGAATCCTTATGCACTTCCATCCGTATATATGTATCCGTTTTCATGGTAACGGTATATTCGGATACGGTCGGCCGGGCATAATCCAGATTGAAGTCCCGGAATATGATATCCTCGCAGCCGTCTATCAGGATGGGCGTCATCACCCCGTGCACCAGGAGGAGGGCGCCGGAGCCGTTTATGACCACATTTTTCATATCCTTCATAAGGATGGCGCTCCATCTCTCACCATCCGGATTCTCCAGTTTGCCGGCCGTATTGGTGATGTAATATCCCCTGGCATGATATGCGCTCTCAGGCCACACCTCATATATCTTCCCAGCCTCGAAGCGGATTTCTACAAATCCGTCTTCCTTTTTCGCCTCCTCGATTGCCGCCCGGATTTCCAGGGCCGCATCCATTCCCTGGCCCGGGTACGCCACTGTGACAATCTTTGTCGAATGCTCTCCTGCTCTCTTCTCACGCATCATGCGGAATGCTCCTTCCTGTGCCGTCAACCATGCATTATCCAAAAACGCTTCCGAGGATATCAATCTGTATGCCTACACAGCACAATGACATCGTTTTTATGCTCATGATATCATATTCACCAAAATAAAGCTACCGGATAATTGACAGGATTTTTTCCGGCACTAAAAGAAAAAAGCCAGTATTTTTCCGGCTTTTTTCAATGCTGTATTCATGCCGGCCCAAAGGCATCTCCGGACACCGAGAACCCTCCCTGTCAATTGCAAAGGAAATCCGCCCAATCCTATACCGCAGCCGTCCCTGCACCCCCGGTTCCCATCTCGCCCATTCCAGCTACCGTGTCATGCCCATCTGCGTCAATTTGGGTCAGGCAGACTGCACCGCTGCGGCCATCGCTGTGCAAAACGGGCAGCAGGTACGGGATATTCCGGTGGTCAGGCTGCAGCAAATCTTTCTGGACGCTTCAGCTTCTGGCTCTGCTGCTATTTTGACTCCATCAAAGCGCCTGGCGAAATCCCCTCGTATTTTTTGAATACCCGGATAAAGGAGGAGGTGCTTAAGTAGCCTGTCATGGAAGCCACCTCGGATACGGTATGTTTTCCTGTCTGCAGCAATTTCTTCGCCTGCCTGATTCTGACATGATGAATATAGTCAAGCAGCCCCATCTGCGTATATTTTTTGAAAAGCTTGCTGACCGTGGACAGAGGCATGTTAAAGACATCCGCAATCTGTCCCGCAGACAGGGAATTGTCGCTGTAATGAATCTGCACATATTCCTGTATTTTGCCAATCAACTCCTGCTGCCCCGAGGGAGAGTGGCTGTTTTTGTATTCCTGAAGCGCCCCAAGGCAGTGGCCCAGCTGTTCCCTGAGAGTGTCCAGAGAGGCGCAGTCCAATAAAGATGCAATCTGCTGATTGGCCAGAGACTGAAGGAAACCATCCTTTTCACTCAGGCCCATCAGACAGGAGCGGTACAAATTCACCAGCGAATACATATTGAGGCGCAACAGGGAAATATGCTGGTCATCCTTAAAATTGCAGTCGAAAAGCTCGGGAAGCATTTCAATCGCGCTGTCATAATTCTGGGCAAGCACCGTGTTTTGAAATTTGCGCTGGATTTCTATGACATGCTTGGCGTCATAGGCCGAGGCAGTCTGTCCGCTCAGACTGTCGTTGTAATAGGTATAGTCTATGTTGTAGATCAGGCAGTATTCCAGCGCGTACAGAGCTTCTTTGTAGAGAAGATGCAATTGGTTCAAGGGCCGGCACCCGATGGAAATGCCAATCTGAATCTGTATATGGAATGTATTTAAAAGCGGCGGCATCTGCGAGGTGATGGAGGCGCAGGCCTGGTTCAGCATGGAGTGATGGCCATGGATGACAAGAAAAAGCTTCTCCTCCAGAAAGGCGGATTGCCAGCCAAGCTCCGGGGCGATGAGGTTGCCCAGTATATTTTTGAGAATGAAGCGAATCAGATTGTTGTTTTCCTCTGCCCCGCCCCTCTCCTTCCAGGAAGAGATGTCGATGGTGCACACCAGGATGGCAAGGTTCAGCTTACGGGTCTCCCTTGGAGGGGTAGACCAGATGGGCATCCGCTCGATTTGCCGGTATTCCTCCGGGGAATAGGCGTTATGCAGCAGTTTTACCAGATAAATGTCTTCCATCACGGCATGGTTTTTAATCTGCTCTTCCTCCAACGTGGAAATTTTCTTCTGAAAGGAATCGATGTGTTTTTCCAAAAATTGATATTCGTTTTCCCGTTCCTCATAATCGGGCGTAATCTTTTTCACCAGGGCCAGAAGCGGCATATAGTGTTTCCTGGTAAAGTAATACACCAGCAGAATGCTGAAAAGGACGCAGGCAATGCTGCAGGCGACCATAAAAAACTGGATGGTATGGAGGCGGCCGGCAAATTTGCTGCTCCGAAACACCATCGTATAAGAAACGGCGGAAATCCTGCTTTTATGGTGAAATACCAGGTCATCCTCCGCCATCTGGTCTGAGCCTGGAGTAGAGTTCAGGATATCGCTGTTTTCGAAGATAATGTGGAAGGAATGGGAATCCTGGTAGCTGCAGATATTCTGGCATATCTCCGGATTTAAGGTGACGAAGAGATACGCTTGGTAGCTTTCCTCATGCTGGTAGGGCAGGGACAAAATATAGGTAATGCTGCCGCTCTCCGGAAGATAATAATAATTTTGCAGAAAGGCGCCTTCCTCCATGGACTGAATCAGCCGGGAATCCAAAAACCTGTCTCCATCGATACTAATCTGGGTGTTGCTGCGATGGGTAAGCAGAGTGTCGTGTTCCATGAGAAGCAGGCCGATATTGTCGACATTTGTATTCGTGGTTACATATTTATACATTTCCCTCTGCAGAACATAGAGCATATAATGTTCCTTTGGCGTGAATTCGGAGGCCTCAATAATGGAAAGGGCCTCGCCATTCTTGGAGAGACTCAAGGCGATATGGCGAAGCTCCTCCAGATATCCGTCCATGACGGCTCCCATATTCTCCAAATCACTTTGGCATAACATTTTACTTTCTTCCCGCATGAATTCCAGTGAGCGAAAGAGCAGCAGACTGGAAATAAGAATGGGGATGCTGACAATAATCACATAAGAGAAAATCCAGGATGTGATAAGAGTGCTTCTTTTCAGGTATCCGCTTGTGGTCATCTTGGGTAAATTCATATTTTTCTCCTACCGAATAAAAACAGTTAGTAAAGGCAGCGTATAAAATAATGATAACATAGAAAAAACTGAAATGCCATAAACAGAAAAAATTGACAACGGAAGAAAATATGGCAAAGGCGAAAGAATGGCAAAGAGAAAATATGGCAGGGCAGGAAAAAAAGAAGGATTTACAGATGGCTGGAGCCTGTGTAAGGATAAAGAGGCAAGAAACCGTTGCTGTGGATGGACAGAAAGAAAGGAGAACATTATGAAAGCAAAAGCATTGAGAAGACTGCCGTGCCTGGGGCTTTGCGCGGTATTGGCAATGGGAAGTCTGGCGGGCTGCGGCAAACAGGAGGATGCAGGGACGCCAAAAGCAGGCGCGGATGAGGCGGAAAATTCCGCCGATGAAGTCCAGGATTCGGGAAGCGAAGAACAGCAGTCCAGCGCGGAGGAGGAAAAGCCGGACGACGTATCTATGGAAGGAGTGGAGCTGACAGTCTGGGCGCCCGCCTACTGGGTGGGGCAAAAGATGGAGTATAAGGATAACGAAGTGTGGCAGGAGGTCCAGAAGAGGCTGGGCGTCAAGTTGAACTTCATCCATCCGGCCATCGGGCAGGAACAGGAGCAGTTCAACATCATGATTTCTTCCGGCGAACTCCCGGATATCATCAGCGCCGGATGGATGGGAGATTCCCTGTATTCGGGCGGCCTGGACAAATTCGTGGACGACAATGTACTGATTCGGGTGAATGAATTGGTGGACCAGTATGCACCGGACTATAAGAGCGCCATTGAAAATGTGGTGGAGAAAGAAGAACAGAAGGAATTTTATACGGACAGCGGGAACATGGTACAGTTCTATGCCATCTCGCCCTATGAGGAGTGGGCGTACAACGGCCTTCTGCTCCGCAAGGACTGGGTGGACGAGCTGGGGATGGGGGAGCCGGAGACCCTTGAGGATTATGAAAATCTTTTCATTGCCTTTCAGGAACAAAAAGGGGCAAAATCTCCCTTGATTCTGCCTGCCGGCGGAATTGACGGCACTTCCGGATTCATTTTAAGCGCATGGGACATCGGGCCTTCCTTCTATCAGGAGAACGGCGTGGTGAAATACGGGCCAATCCAGCCGGGGTTTAAGGAATATCTCACCCTGATGAACAAATGGTACGGGATGGGACTGATTGACAAGGATTTCCCCACCAGGGACGACGATGCGTGCAAGAGAATGATGACCACCGGAGAATCGGGTGCCATTATCCACAGCCCGGACACAGTAGGAGCATGGATGGAAGGGGTCAGTGAACTGGCCATAGGCAAATACCCTGTACGAAACAGCGGGGACAGGGTGCAGTATCGCCTGAAGACGTATCAGGCCAGGCCTCCTTATGCCTTTGCCATCACCACTGCCTGCAAGAACCCGGAAGCAGCGGTGAAATTCCTGAACTACGGTTATACCCAGGAAGGCTATATGCTTTACAACTACGGGATTGAAGGGGAGACCTACAACCTGACCGGAGAGACGGTTACCTACAATGGAATTGAATATCCCATGATAGAGTATACGGACAGGATGCTGAACAATCCGGATTACCCCATACTGGACGCCATTCAGGTCTTCAAGGTGCATATCGGTCCCTTTATCCGCTTTGAGCATGAGGGGAATCCTGCCATGAACATGAACAACGCGGAAATCCGCCAGAAGCTCACAGAGGGAGCGGACACCACCCTGGATATGCCTATGGTGACCCTGACTGCGGAAGAAGGGCAGGATTACGCGAAAGTCATGAACCAGGTCAGCACCTATCAGGAGACGGCAGTACTGCAGTTCATCATGGGAACCAGAAGCCTGGACGAATTCGATGCTTATGTGGAGGATATGAAGCAACTGGAAATCGAGAAGGCGATTTCCTATCAGCAGAGCGCATACGACAGATATCAGGCCAGATAGATTCTGAAGTCAGACGCGGCAAAAATCGACGCGGGAGGCATCGTGAAGAACGAGTCTGGATGCTTTCCGCCATCCCACAGGGCTGTCTGAAAAACTGGCAGCCCCGTGATCATAAGGGGTATGCGAATGCTTAAAAAAATTGCTCAAGACATCAAAAAATATAAATCGGTCTATCTCATGGCAGTTCCGGTACTGTTGTTCTACATCATATTCTGTTATGTCCCCATGGCCGGGCTCGTCATGGCCTTCCAGGATTTCCGGCCCACCCAGGGAATTTTCGGAAGCAGCTTCTTGGGAATCCGGCATTTTACAGACTTTTTTAAGGACATGAATTTTACAAGGCTGATGCGCAACACCTTCCTGCTGAATGTCTATGACATTATTGTGGGCTTTCCCATGCCGATCATCCTGGCGCTGCTCTTGAATGAGCTTCGGGGTAAGTTCTTTAAGGGCGGCGTGCAGACGGCAATCTACATGCCCAATTTCATCTCCATGGTAGTCCTCTGCGGAATGATTTTGGATTTTTGTGCCACGGAGGGCGTGATTGGCGGAATCATGGCATCCTTCGGAGCGGAACCCCGCAACCTCCTTCAGGATCCGGCCCTTTTCAAGCCCATCTTCGTGGTCACCAATATATGGCAATATGCCGGTTGGAACAGCATTATCTACATAGCGGCCATTTCCGGCATCAATACAGAGCTCTACGACGCGGCGTACGCGGACGGCTGCGGCAGATGGAAGCGGCTTTGGCATGTCACCCTGCCCGGGCTGTTCCCTACTATCGTAATCATGTTCATCCTGCGGATTGGAAATATCATGACGGTAGGCTTCGAGAAAGTAATCCTTCTTTACAATCCTTTGACCTATGAGACGGCGGACGTGATTTCCTCCTATGTATACCGGAGAGGCATTTATGAGGGAAATTACGGCTACGCTACGGCGGTGGGCCTGTTCAATTCACTAATCAACTTCGTCTTTCTCTGGGGAACCAACCGGTTGAGCAGAAAACTGACCGACCAGAGCCTGTGGTAAGGGAGGATAGAAATGGAATTATATCATAAAAATATACGCTATCGGCTGGAGAATCTCGCGGTGGGCTTTGTGCTTTTCCTTTTTGCCGTGCTCTGTGTATATCCCGTATTGTACGTGCTGTTCGCCTCCTTCAGCGATCCTATGAAGCTGGCGCAGCATACAGGGCTTCTGTGGAAGCCGCTGGAGTTCACGCTGGAGGGATATAAGGTGGCGGCCTCCTATCAGGGAATCTGGAAGGGGTACGGGAATACCATTCTGATTGTGGTCAGCGGCGTGACCGTAAATATGTGCCTTACGGTCCTGGCGGCCTATGTCCTGTCAAAAAAGGAGCTGTACCTGCACCGGGCGATGAATCTGTTCGTAATCTTTACCATGTATTTCAGCGGCGGCCTGATTCCCACTTACATGGTGGTGAAGGGCCTGCATCTGGTGAATAGCATGCTTGCGTTGATTTTGCCCGTGGCCATCAATACCTGGAATCTAATCATCCTGCGGACCTCCATGGAGGAGATGCCAAAGAGCCTCACGGAGGCGGCCAAAATCGACGGCGCAGGGGATTGGACGATTCTCCTAAAGGTAGTGATCCCGCTGATCAAGCCCACTCTGGCCGTGCTGGTTCTCTATTATGTGGTACAGCACTGGAATTCCTGGTTCAATGCCATGATCTATCTGCAGAGCAGAGAGAAGTATCCCCTGCAGCTGTTCCTTCGTGAGATATTGGTTTCGGGAACCTCCAATTCGGCGGCCTCCCAGGGATTCGACATGACGGAGCTTGACCAATACAAGCAGCTCGTGAAATATTGTACCACGATTCTGGCCACGGCGCCAATCCTGTGCATCTATCCATTTTTGCAGAAATATTTTGTAAAGGGCGTCTTAATCGGCTCCGTGAAAGAATGAAAAAAGGGGGAAGGACAGATGGATGAATTGACAAAAAAAGTATTGACCGACCAACGGCTCGTGGCCTATCAGGAAGAATGGTTCAGGAAGCTGGAGGCGCTGTTTGACGGGACAGGAGAAAACCAGATGGCGCTGTCCGGCATCTTCGGAGCGTCTGCGGATCCGGCTCTAATCTACCGGGAACCGGAGAGGTGGATGGAGGAGGCGATGGATAACCTGGCCCAGCGGGCATATGACGCTATTTCAGCCCCGCGGTTTGTGCCCCTGTGCGTGGAGAGCGCGTTGTACGGCGTACATTTCGTGGACAAAATACTGGGGGCGGAGGTCTTTTTCCAGGACGGACAGTGGTACAACCATTCTCTGAAACAGGAAGTGGGGGAACTGGAGCTGCCGAATCTGGAAGAGAACGAGACCTGGAAGCTGGCCAGACGGGTCGCGGAGGCGTTTTTGGCTTCGGAGACCACGGTTCCGCTCTTCGGGCTGCCCACCATAGCCAGCGTGGCCAATATCGCTGTAAATCTATATGGGGAAGAAATCCTGGTGGCGATGCTCTCGGAGCCGGAGGCAGCGGAACATGACCTGCGAATCATCAATGAGGTATTAAAGGAAATCCATAGTTGGTATCTTGCCCATATCCCCATGAAGCGCCTGCAGCCCGTAATCTCCTGGGACCGGACGCAGCCACCGGGATATGGACAGATCTGCGGCTGCACCACACAGCTGGTGTCCCCGGCTTTGTACGAAGAATTCCTGTATCCGCTGGACAACGAGCTTTTGGGCGTATATCCCAGGGGAGGGATGATTCATTTGTGCGGAAGCCACGGTCACCTGATTCCTTTGTTCGCCAAGATGCAGAATCTAAAAAGCGTGCAGCTCAACGACAGGGCGGCGGGGGACCTGGAACTCTATGTCCGGGGGCTTCGGGCGGATCAGGTAATCTACCTGAATCCATGCAAGGAGATGCCCCTGGAGAGGGGACTTGAGATTGCGGCCGGGAGAAGGCTGGTGGTAGTGGGCGATTACAAATTGTAAGACAAGACTGAGATAAAAATGCCGGAGGGCGCATTGACCAAACGCTAATCAATGGGCTCTCTTTCCTTGCGGAAAGAAAAGGATCTTGATGGAAAATTATGTATAATTTTATTGCTTTTTACAGCAAAATGATTATGCAAAATGCCGGAAAGATTTTTGTTGACAATCTCTGGCAATGAAACTAAAATACATCTAAGAAAATACCAAAGCCATTTGGGTGGGTTCATCCCCACTATCCATTACGCGTAAAGGAGCGCGGCAGCAGAGAAGGAATTTATCATCGCATATTGGGTCAAATTTTTGTTTTGTTGTCCAATGTAGATAAAATCTTCAAACAGCACATTGCCACCATCCCTTGCGCGGGAGGATTCGAATGCAGCTTTGGCTTTTTTTATGAAAAATTTTATGTCTGGCGGTGGGTGCATATGATGAAGACAGGTTTGAGGAAATTGGGGGCACAGACTAGCTCAGGGGCTAGGGATTACACCTTGTACAGAATGCTATATCCAAT
>CAMQOJ010000136.1 GCA_947003375.1 uncultured Lachnospiraceae bacterium | reverse complement strand
CTGTGGGAGGATGCCCGGAAAGGGAATTGCGGAAATGGTTCAAAAGCTTTCCTTGTCCGCCGGCAGTAAAACGAATAAAATAAATTTAGTAAATGTTTATAACTATTGTGCAGCGAACATAGGCTGCTCCATAAAATCAATAGATGATATGACGAAAATGGAGCGTATACAATGAAGACAGTGATACCAATTATTATGCAGCCTGACACTGAGAAATACTTCTGGGTGAGAAGCGTTTTGGACGGTATCCGGAGTAGCGCAGCGCGATATGACTATGAGCTGCTGGTGGCGGACAGGGATATTATCAGTAAAGGCTTTCTTCCAAAAAACAGGCCGGTTCTTGTAAACGGACATATGGCTGAGTGGCTTTCCGATACAGCCGTTTTCCTGTGGCTGAACGGTTATATCCCCATCATCATCAGCGCGGGAACGGCAATTTTAAGGCGCTGCAGATATTCGAGCGTATATTTCGATTTGGCCTCTGGCGTTCAGGATATCGTGGATTACTGTATTGCTGGGGGACGCAGGAATATAGCGCTTTTCGGTGTCAGATCCAGGGTATCGGGAGACTGGGAGAAGGTGCAGCTCTTTAGAAGGAGCGCTGCCGAGTGCGGCTTGGAAGAATTTCCCGTTTATTATCTGGAAGATACCCTTGAAAAATGTATGGATCGGTTTATCGAAGCTTTTTTTGAAAATAATATTGATGCCATAGTCTGTGCCAATGATTCCGTAGCTATTCTTCTGATTCAGGAAATGCTGAAAAACGGTATTAAGATTCCGGAAGATGCATATGTAGTCGGTGTAGGAGATTCCGTTGCAGGGAGGTTGATCAGCGTACCATTGATTTCTCTGAATGTAGACTATTTTGAAATGGGAAAGCAGGCAGTAAGGCTATGGCGTTACATTTATCGGGACGGTGCGGATACGGATATCTCCGTGGCGATATCCTGTAAGCTGAATACCAAGAACGTAGGCGGTGAGCCCTTGAAACGGCAGAAGTATGAAGAGCATACCTTTACGGACAGTGGCGAAGGTCTCTGGAATGATTATTTCTATGAAGATGAGAAGGTACAGAGGCTATTGAAGCTGGAAACGCTCCTGCGGGATTGCGACGAACTGGACTTGGCATTGCTTGAGGCCATAAAGAATGAAAAAACGGATGAGCAGATTGCGGATGAGGTATGGCTGAGCAGCCGCGCGGTACGCTATCGGATTTCCAAGATGATGAAGAAAGCGGATATGCAGGGCAGAAGTGAGATTGTGGCTTTGATGAGGGAATTTGATATCTGGGAAAAATAAGAAGTACAGGAGAAGAGCGATGAGCAAGCTGGAGTTTAGAGGATATGAGATACTTTCGGCCGATTTGGGAGCAGAAAACTATATGCCTGACATTAAAAATGTGGATTATATCCATGCAGGATATACCCTGACCCCGCGGGTCAGGCAGGAGGATGCGGAATCTATTGGGCGGGGGATGATTTGGACCCTTTTACCCTATACCCTTCAGGATAATTATAACCGGACTCGAAGGCCCCGGACCTTTCAGGCGGCTGTTCTGGAGAATGATAAACTGAGGGCAATCTTCCTGCCGGAGCTGGGAGGGCGCCTCTGGTCCTTGTATCACAAGGTTCTTGACAGGGAACTGCTTTACGTGAATTCGGTCTTCCAGCCAGCAAATCTGGCTCTGAGAAATGCATGGTTTTCTGGAGGCGTGGAGTGGAATATAGGTATCAAGGGGCATAATCCCCTGACATGTTCTCCGGTTTATGCCTGTCGTATGGAGGATGGGGAGGGGAACCCTGTCCTGAGGATGTACGAATATGAGAGGATTCGCGGCGTAGTCTACAGCATGGATTTCCTCTTGCCGGACGATTCCGATGTTTTGTATGTAAAGACTACCGTGGAGAACACCGCGGAGGAAGATAAATACATGTACTGGTGGTCCAATATAGCCGTGCCCGAGACAAGGGATACCAGAGTGATCGCTCCCTGCAGGGAAGCCCTGCAGACGCATTACGGAGAGAATGGTTATGTAATCGATGCGGTGGATATTCCCTTCCCTCGTGGGGATGGAATTGACTGTACCTATCCGCGAAATGCAGAATGCTCCCGGGACTATTTCTTCCGACTCGAGAAGGAACAGAAAAAATGGGTGGCTTCGGTGGAGAAAGACGGCATAGGCCTTCTGGAGTTTTCCACACCGGAACTGATGGGACGCAAGCTTTTCCTCTGGGGACAGGGGCAGGGCGGAAGGAACTGGAACAGTTGGCTGGCGGGTGAGCCACGCCCCTATGTGGAGATTCAGGCAGGTCTGGCCCGGACACAGTATGAGCATATCATAATGAAGGCGGGCTCCGTGCTTTCCTGGGCAGAGGGATATACGGCGGCGGTATGTGACCCGGACAAAGTGCAGGGCGATTATCAAACCGCAGTCAGGACGGTAGAGGCTTATCTGAATGGAATTGTGCCTCACCAGGAGACGATGCTCGGGAAGTTTATGAACCTGAAACCAGGGCATTCGGAACTGTATGGCTCCGCATGGGGGTATGTGGAAAATGTCCTGCGAGAGAAATGTGACAGAGAACCGGTCAGCCGGACAGTGAAATTTCCAGCAGAAGCTGCAGGAAAGGAAGAAAAGGTCTGGCTGGATTTCTTGCGGACGGGCTGTATGAAAGAAGAAAACCTGGAATTGCCGCCCATCAGCTTTCATGTGGGAAAAGACTTGCTTTCTCTCTTTAAGGCGCAGATAGCGGAAGGCAAGGCAAACGCTTATATGTATCTGCAGTACGGTGTTGCCCTGTATGCCAACGAGATGGTGGATGCCGCCTATGAAGCTTTTGAGAAATCCAGGCAGCTCCGGCCCAACGCATGGGCCTGCAGAAATCTATCCATGATAGAAAAAAATGTGTATGGCTGCCTGGAAAAGGCTCTTGCCTATATGGAAGAAGCCATCGCCCTCAATAATACCTATAGGGGGCTGCTGGTAAACTGTGCGCAGGTCATGCTGGAGGCAGGGGCATGTGACAGGTGGCTGCAGGTTTTTGAAACGTTGGGGAATGATTTGAAGGAAGACGGACGGCTGAAGCTTGACAAGGCTGTTGCACTGATAGAGACAGGGAAGTATGAGGAAGCGACAAAAATCGTCAATCCGGATTTTATTCTATGCGATATCAAAGAGGGGGAGGTGTCCATCTCACGCATCTGGACGCGCCTGTATAAGGAATTGATAAGAAAAGAGGAAGGGATAAGGGACGAAAAAGAACTGGAGGCCCTGTGCGGATTCAGGTACCCTCTGCCGGTGCATCTGGATTTCAGGATGGATCGATAGGATGTTCTGTAGGATACATTCGGACTGAGAAAAGGAGAGAAAATGGGGAAAAATGGTCATACTGGAAAATATGTCAGCGGGAAGAAGGATTTTGCAAAAAAGGTAAGGCACTGTTGGCAGCTGTATGTATTGCTGGCACCGACGGTAGTGTACCTGCTGATATTCTGCTACCTGCCTATGCTGGGTATCCAAATCGCATTTCGGGATTATACGGCAGTCGGCGGCATCTGGGGAAGCGCATGGGTAGGATGGAAACATTTTCTGAGATTTTTTTCCTCCCCCCAATTTAAAGTGCTTATCATAAATACCCTGAAAATAAGCGTTTACTCCCTGATTTGGGGATTCCCGCTTCCTATCATCCTGGCGCTGTTCATAAATGAATGCCGATTCCGGAGGCTCAAGAAGGTAGTACAGAGCCTGACCTATGCACCCTACTTTATTTCTACAGTGGTTTTGGTCAGTATGATGACTCTCTTTTTGAATGAGGATACCGGTGTCATCAATCTGTTGGTGGAAGCATTGGGCAGGGAACCTCAGAACTTTATGGGAAACGCAGGGGCATTCCGTTCCATCTACGTAATCAGCGGTATCTGGCAGAGCTGCGGCTGGTCTTCCATTATCTATATAGCGGCGCTTTCGGGAGTAGACATACAGCTTCACGAGGCGGCCCGGATTGACGGAGCAAACAGGCTACAGAGAACCTGGTATGTGGATTTGCCCAGCATCATGCCGACAGTTATCACGGTTTTGATCTTAAACTGCGGCAGGATCCTCAGTGTCGGCTATGAGAAAGTGTTCCTGATGCAGAACACCATGAACCAATCCGTGTCAGAAGTCATATCCACATATGTCTACAAGGTAGGGCTTTTGGGGGCGCAGTACAGTTATACTACCGCAATCAGCCTGTTCAATTCGGTTATTAACATTATAGTCCTGATAGCAGTAAACCATATTGCGAAGCGCACCAGTGAAGTCAGCCTTTTCTGAAAAAGAGATTGATAATTGTAGGAGCAGCGTGCAGCTGAGGACAAGGAAATGATAAGGAGAAGTGGAAGGGCGAGATGAAGCAGACTCATAAGAAGGCGAAAATAAAACAGACAAGAGGGGATATCATCTACGGCGCAATCGTCACAGGGAGCATTATCATTGCGGGAATTCTTGCAATCTACCCGGTGCTGTTTGTCCTTTCGGCATCGGTCAGCAATCCCGTAGAGGTTAACAGCGGGCATGTGCTGCTATTTCCAAAAGGGATTCAGTGGGAGGGCTATGAACTTGTGTTTAAGAACCAGTGGATTCTGAAAGGATACCGAAACAGTTTGATCTACACGATTTTGGGTACTGTCCTGAATGTGGCGGCAACGGTCATGGCGGGTTTTGCCCTGTCCAGAAAGGATTTGTACGGACGTAAGCTATTGAACTGGTTCATTGCCATACCCATGTGGTTTGGAGGAGGCCTGATTCCCACCTATCTGGTGGTCAACGGACTGAGGCTGGTAAATACGCCTATCATCCTGATTATTCTGGGCCTGGTATCCACATATAACATAATAATCTGCAGGACCTTTATGGACAGCCTTCCGGCGGAGCTGCAGGATGCTGCCAGGATTGACGGCTGCAACGATTTTAAAACCCTGTCCCATATCATCCTGCCGGTATCTGCCCCTATTATCGCAGTACTCTGCCTGTATTATGCTGTTGGGCACTGGAATAACTATTTTGAGGCCATGATCTATGTAAATAATAAGGAGTGGCAGACGCTGCAGGTATTTCTGCGGGAGATTCTGATTCAGAATATAAGCATTGACGAATCCATGCAGGATACGGAGGAACTGCTGCGGAGAATGGAGCTGGCGAATATCATGAAGTATTCTTTGATTGTAGTCGCATCCGTTCCCATGCTGATTGCCTACCCCTTTGTGCAGAAGTTCTTTGTAAAGGGGGTCATGGTGGGAACAGTTAAGGGTTAGGCACAGGATATACGGCAATCTTGTTTTTGGCACATTAGTATAGAAAGTAAAGAAAGGAGAAATTTATGAAAAAAAGAAACAAGCAGTTGGCGGCAATTTTGTTATGTCTGAGTATGGGAGCGGGCTTGCTTGGTGGCTGTGGGCAGCAGGGGGATTCCGGGACGGAATCTTCTGGGAAGGTTTCTGAGCAGCCTTCCGAAAGCAGTTCGGAGAGAGTGCCCGAAGAGAACCCGGCAGATGATGCATCCGAAGGAGGGGGCGTTGACAGAAGCGAGAAGGTCGTGATAAAGATGAAGGTCAACAGTAATGCTTCCCAAGGTGATTGGAATGAGTATTATTTCATCAAATATCTGGAAGAAGAATTCAATGTAGATTTCCAGATTGAGATGATATCGGATGAAATCTGGGCAGAAAAACTGCCCCTGATGTTTGCGACTAATGAGCTGCCGGATCTTTTTGTAAGCGGCTTGACCGCCGACAATGTCACGACATACGGGGGCCAGGGATACCTGCTGCCTTTGGAGGAATATATCACTGAGGAAACCATGCCCACTGTCTGGGATATGTTTGAGAGGTATCCGGATACAAGGAAAGCCAGCACAGAGTTGGACGGCCACGTTTATTCTATTAACGGTATGAGCGCCGTGACCAGAGAGAGGACAAAGGCAAGGTTCTTTATCCGCACGGAGTGGGCGAATGAAATCCTGGGAAAAGTTCCCAGGACTGTAGACGAGTATTATGAGTACTTAAAGGGAGTGAAGGAAAGAGATATGGACGGGGACGGAGATTCAGGCAATGAGATTCCTCTTGGCGGTTTTTACAGCGCTCCCGACTATATCAATCCCATGCTGTCCCTTGTAACTGCTTTTGGTTTTACGTCTCTGGATGTGGAAATCATGGACGGCGGCAAAGCGGTATATGTGCCGGCCCAGGACAACTACAAAGAATTTTTGAAATACATGAACAAGTTGTTTGCGGAAGGGCTTTTGGACAAAGAATTCTTTACCCAGACAGCGGATCAGTTTAACGCCAAAGATGCCCAGAGCCTGTACGGATCCATGGCTGCCTGGAATACGGCAAACGGACGTCCGGAGGAAGAGCAGCTGCAGCAATACGAAGGGTTTGAACCCATGACCAGTTCCGTGAGTTCCACTAAGATGTGGCCCGGCAATAATGTAAGTTTCTCCAGTATACTTGCTGTTACAAAGAACTGTGAAAACGTTGACCGTGTGTTGGAGATAGTGGATTGGATGTACTCTCATGAAGCGCAGATTATGGTAAACTACGGCTGGGAGATGGATACAAACCCTGATTATCCGGGCTATGGCTATAAAGCGGAATGGCTTAAGGACGACCACTCTGAGATTAGTGTGTCTTTCTACGGACCGGCAGGAGCGGACGATGTTCCGGAAGGATATGATTCCTATTCGAATTTCCGATATAATATAATTGGTCCCGGTTATGGTTCGATGCCGGTATACAGACCTTATAATGAGGTGTATTTGTCACCCCTACAAAAATGGCTGACCCACTGTACCGAGGATTTCCATGCCGCTTATTACCGTGAGCCTTTCCCGATTAAGGCAAAATTCTCGGAAGAGGACAACAGTGAACTGAACCTTCTGCTGACGGACGTGAAAGCATACAAGTCGGAGATGGAGACCAAGATGATTACGGGAGAACTGGACATCGAGGAGACATGGCCTGACTATATCCAGGGCCTGAAGGACAGGGGCATGGATAAGATGGTGGAAATCTGGCAGAGGGCATATGATAACTGGATGAAAAACTGACGGACAGCCCGGCAGGCTGTGAGGAGGAAAAAATGAGGATACCAAGACCTTTTATTCCCCTTCGGGTGGAAAGCGGAAATTGTTGCCACACGGTGCATGTGATAGACCGTGACTATACCTTCGGGCCTGACGGCCTGCCGACGTCCATTGTGTCCCAGGGACACGAACTGCTGGCGGCGCCCATGCGTGTTGTCTGTGTGGAAGACGGGCAGCCGGCCGTCTGGGACAATGACTATCCCGAAAATGAAAGCGAGAGCTTTATCCAGAGGCGCTCCGATGAACAGGCGGTCATATGTGGCGCAAAACAGTCCGAAAGATTTATCATTGATGTCTGCACCACCGTGGATTATGACGGAAATATGGATATGGATTTCAAACTGATGACAAGGGGAAAAACAGTGGCTCAGGTGTTCGGCGTCGTGGACACAAAGCCGGTTCATTTCAAACTGGACCGGCTCTGGCTGGAGGTTCCGATGAAAGCGGAAGCCTGCTCCCTGTTCCATATGTATCCCAACAGCGGCATGAAGCTGGCGGACGGAGAGGTGCGCCCTATGGAGGAGATGTCCATGAGCGGCAGATTGCCGGAGCAGTCCGCAGGATTGCCCTTTAAGGCGCTGTTCTGGACAGGGAATGATGAGAGAGGGCTGGGCTGGTTTGCGGAGAACGACCGAAACTGGCAGCCCGCCGACCCCGATGCGGCCATGGAGCTGGTACGGGAGGGAGATATGGTAATCCTGCGGATACATCTGCTGGACAGTCATCCGGTTTCCTGGAAGGGAGATCCACAGCGGGGAATGGATTATTTCCCCGTGGATTTCCAGTTTGGATTTCACGCCACGCCGGTGAAGCCTTTTCCAAAGCAGCCCTATATCCACAATGCATTCCATTTGGACTGCGGCATCAAGATCAAGGGGAATTATATGGACTATATGTCTGCTGAGAACCGCTTTGACCGACTGGCAGAAATGGGGGTTACCACATTGATCTTGCATGAAAAATGGAATAAATCCCAGAACTGGTTTGAACTGTCTGAATTTACCGCTCATCAGATACAGTATATTGTGGATGAATGCCATAAGAGGGGCATCCGGGTGCTGACGTATTTCGGCTATGAAATGTCTTCCATGGCGCCCGTCTGGAGCGGGATGAAAAATATGCTGGTCCAAGAGGGCGAAGACGAACATGTGGGCGGCTGGTGGCGAGTGCCTTTTCAGAGGGATTATGTGGTATGCTATAATACAGAATATCAAGATTATTTTATCAACGGCATCACAGACATTATGGACACCTGCCACACGGACGGCGTCTATCTGGATGGCACGCACCATCCCAGATGCTGCTTTAGTACGGAACACGGCTGCGGCTGGTATGACCAGGAGGGGAAGCTTCACGGCAGCTATGGATTGAAAGCCATCCGCCGTCTGTTCAAGAGGCTGTATGACGTGGTAGAGCAGAGGGGTGGGATGATCAATGTACATGCCTTTGGCTTTGTCAATTTTACCGCGCTTCCCTATATCCATCAGACCTGGTATGGCGAAAATCTGCAGTTTATGCTGATGAAAGGATTCGCTGAGGATGTGAACTTGGATTATTTCAGGGCAGAGTACACGGGCCGGAATATGGGCGTGCCGGTGGAATTTATCGCATATGAGAATCGGCCCCTTTGGAATTTTGAGAGCGCCCTTTCCTGTGCCATCCTCCATGGAATCCTGCCCAGGCCTAATGACATCGGCTATCCCCTGGAATTGATGGGAGGCGTGTGGAAGATTTTTGGCGCCTTTCCCATCGCACAATCAGAGTGGAGGCCTTATTGGAACAACGGCGCGTCTGCCACTCATGAGAAAGTGAAAGTCAGCTATTATCGGTATGCTACGCTTACCGGGGAAACCCAGCTTCTGGCCTTTGCGGTGAATATATCGGCGGCTCAGGTGGAAAAGGTGACGGTGGCATTTGAGGAAAAGGTGACGCGGGTTACCGATGTGGAGAAGAACGAAGACGTGGGATTTACCTTCAGCTTGGGGAAATACGGCTATAGGATATTATTCGTACAGTAGATGTGGTGTTGTGCCCTTGACCGCGGCGAGAAACATGACTGGTATTGAGAATCGTTTCTGGTCCATGGCCTACTTTGAAAACAATGCCCATGTGACGACAGGGGCGTTGTACAAACGCTATAGCGGCATGGAAGAATTAGAAAGAAGGCTGCGCTGTTTTGTTCTTACGGATGGGGCGACGGGGAATGGAGGCGAAGCCGGGAGGATACCTGCGGGGTCTGCCGGTGCCGTATTTGTCTGCGACAGCGCCATCTACAGAGAAGCGCCGGCATAGAGAG
>CAMQOJ010000135.1 GCA_947003375.1 uncultured Lachnospiraceae bacterium | reverse complement strand
CCGACACGCAGGTGGTGCTGTGCAGGATGAAGAACGACATCCTGGACGTGGTGGACGCGTGCATCGACGGCAAGCTGGATAAAATAGAGTTAGAGTTCGAGGACAATGCGGCCGTGTGCGTGGTGCTGGCATCCGAGGGCTATCCGGTCTCCTATGAAAAAGGCTTCGAGATCACAGGCCTGGAGCGGTTCGACGGGAAGAGCGGCTACTATTGCTTCCATGCCGGGAGCAAGCTGGACGAGGCAGGCCGGATCGTCACGAACGGAGGGCGCGTGCTGGGGGTGACGGCCAAGGCGGATACCCTGGCGCAGGCCCGCAGGAAGGCTTATGAGGCCACAGAGTGGGTAAGCTTTGCCAATAAGTACATGCGGCATGACATCGGCAAGGCCATCGATGAGGCCTGAGGGCAGGGCCGCAGGGAAATAGAACGGATGGAAGGAATGGAGGTGTTTACATATGAGTGTTCTGGGAACGTTGGAGGCGTACAATATTCCGCGGGTATGTAAGGAATGCGGCGGTGTGATGGTGTTCAAGGGAGTAGGAGAGTACCACTGTGAGGACTGTGGAGCCGTGGATTATGACGACTATGGAAAGGTGAGGTGCTACATCGAGGAGAACAAAGGAGCTACAGCGGCTCAGATAGAGCAGGCAATAGGAGTGTCCCAGCGCACGGTGAGGCGTCTCTTGAAGGACGGCAGGATAGAGATAACGGAAGGGTCCAAGGTGTTCCTGCGCTGTGAGTTATGCGGCAAGCAGATTCGTTCCGGACAGTATTGCCCGGAATGCGAGATCAAGGTGCACCGGAACCTGGAAGAGAAGCAGAGGGAGATGCTGCATAAGGCGACCCAGGGCTTTGGATTGGAGCAGAAGTCCGAGGAGGGCCAGCGGAGATTCACCAGAGACAATTAAATGCAAGGAGAAGAAGACACATGAGAAGAGCAAACGAACTGAGAAGGAGACTGCTGGGAGGCGTTTTGGCGTTCGCTTTGGCTATCGGCATATTCGCGGCGGGATTCTGCGGGACTCCGCTGACAGGCCATGCCGCAGGGCAGGCAAAGGTGACGGCTTCAACTGGCGCCAAGATTCGGGAGAGCGCGGATACCGCCAGCACCATGGTGGGCGGCGCGGAGAAGGATAAGGTGCTCACCGTCCTGGGACAGACCCAGGGGGCGGACGGCTATACATGGTATCAGGTGCAGGTGAACGATACCACTACCGGCTATGTCCGTTCCGACCTGGTGGAGGTGTCGGGGGACATCCCTGCCGGCGGGACAGAGGGAGGCGAAGGAGAGGGCGGAGGCGAGAGCGCGCCGCCTGTGGAGGTGACCCAGGTGAACCCTGTCAGCGCCTCGGTGTCGGGAGAGGGAGTGGAAATCCGTGACACAGCTTCCCTGTCGGGACAGGTGCTGGGGACGGTGCCCGATGCCACGGCGATCACCGTGACAGGCTATGTGACGGATGCGGACAATGTCAATTGGTATCAGGTAAACTGTATCTTGGGCGAGACCCAGATAGACGGCTTCCTGCTGTCGGATAACTGCGCTTTGTCGGCCGATTTGACGCCTCTGGGGCAGGAGTCCCCGGAGACGCCGGAGGAGCCGGAGCCCACGGTTGAACCGGAACCAAATCCCTATGAGCTTGTAGAGAAGAACGGAAGATGGCTGATCGTGGACACTGTGAACGACCCCGGTAACGGCTATCCTGTGGATCAGCTCTTCGAGAACGTGGATAAGAACGCCCAGCTATACCGCGACAGTGAAGCAAAGGTGAAGGACCAGAAGATTGTCATCATCGTGCTGGTATTCCTGCTGGTGGCCGCGGTGGCAGGCATCGCTTTCCTTGTGTTCAAGATTCGCGATATGACGGACTCCGCGTACTTCAGCGAGGTGGAGAACGAGACATTGCGCAGAAAGAAGGCCTCCGGCGGTGAGGACGGCCAGGGTGGCCAGAGCAGGCAGAAACCGGCCATGCATACGGTCGGCCCTAAGGAGCAGCAGCCCAGAGCGGCGGGAGCCAGGCCGGCGGGAAGCGGCCAGCGTCCCGCTGGAGCGTCAGGACAGAGGCCGGCGGCACCGGCAGGCCAGAGGTCAGCGGCGGACAGTGCCCAGGGTCAGCGCCCCGCCAGCCGCAGCAGTGTCCAGCGCCCGGTGCAGGGCGCGCGTCCGGCAGGCGCTCCACAGGGGCAGGGCGTACGCTCCGCAGGCGCCGTTCAGGGGACGCGCGCCGCGGGCACCCAGGGCTCACGCCCGGCGCCGACTGCCGGGCAGCGTATCGCCGGAGGAGATCAGCGCAGTGCGGGAAGCGGCCAGCGTCCGGCGGGCGTTCAGGGCCAGCGTCCTGTGGGGACCCAGGGAGCCAGGAGGCCGGAAGGGGCTTCCGGCAGGGCGCCCCAGGGAGCAAGACCGGGCCAGGCCAGCCAGAAAGCCCAGCCGAAGAACTTTATGGCGGATGACGATGAGTTTGAATTCGAATACCTGAATTATGACGGGGACGATGAATAGACAGTGTTATAGAGGAATCTGGAACAGGGAATATTCCGAAAGGGTACTCCCTGTTTCCGTGTGGGGGTTTCTAAAAAACCTCTAAAATTTCCTTTTCTTTGGTTGACAGCGCCCTGAGGCTGCTTTATGATAAACGGAGAATTGGAGGAAAAGCATTTCGGCGTAAGGAGGCGTTCATGATTATTGAAATCGATTTCAACAGTGAAGAAGCATTGTATCTGCAGCTGTGCAACCAGATTATCATGGGCATAGCCACCTCGCGTTTCAGAGAGGGGGATCCGCTGCCCAGCGTCCGTCAGCTGGCAGATTCCATTGGGATTAATATGCACACGGTGAACAAGGCCTATACTGTCTTGAAGCAGGAGGGATACGTGAAGGTGGACCGCAGGAGAGGCGCGGTGATTGCCATAGATGTGGACCGTGTGGAGACGCTTGAGGCACTGAAGAAGGAGCTGCAGGTGATTCTGGCGAAGGGAAGCTGCAAAAACATCTCAAAAGAAGAGATTCATGAACTGATTGAAGAGATTTATGAGGATTACGCGTAACAAAGAAAACAAAGAATTGTTCCAATTCTTGGGAAAAGAGGAAGGATATGGGATCACAGTTTACAGACAGGGCGCAGGAGGCGTTGGCTCACGCGTCCAAATTTGCCAGCCGTTTAAAACAGGGATATGTGGGGACAGAGCATATCCTGGCAGGTCTGCTGAAGGAAGAGAATGGTGTGGCTCATAAGGTCCTGACGGACAACAATGTGGAGCTGCAGCAGGTCCTGGATATGATCAGGGAGCTGATTGCCTTTGACGGCGGCGTAGGATTGAAAGAGCGGGGCGGCTATTCCCCCAGGGCCAGGAAAATCCTGGAGGAGGCTCACAGGCAGGCGGAGCGGTTCGGCCAGAAAGAGACCGGCACGGAGCATCTGCTGCTGGCCATCATCCGGGAGGGCGAGAACGTGGCGGTACGGCTCCTGAACACCATCGGGGCCAATATCCAGAAGCTGTACGCGGATACGCTGATCGCCATGGGACAGGACGGCAATCTCTATAAGGAAGATTTGGGCAGGCGCATGTCCGGCAGGGGCCGCCCCTCCACCCTGGACCAGTACAGCAGGGACCTCACGGACCTGGCCAGGGAGGGGATGCTGGATCCCGTCATCGGCAGGGAGGAGGAAATCCGCCGGCTGATCCAGATCCTGAGCCGCCGCAGCAAGAACAATCCCTGCCTGATCGGAGAGCCTGGCGTGGGCAAGACAGCCGTGGTGGAGGGCCTGGCCCAGCGCATCGTGGAGGGGAAAGTTCCCGCCACCGTCCGGGGCAAGCGGCTTTTGACCCTGGACCTCTCCGGCATGGTAGCGGGGAGCAAGTACCGGGGCGAATTCGAGGAGCGCATCAAGCGGGTCATCCGGGAGGTGATTGAAGACGGGAATGTCATCCTGTTCATGGATGAGCTGCATACCCTGATTGGCGCCGGTGGCGCGGAAGGGGCAATCGACGCCTCCAATATCCTCAAGCCCTCCTTGGCCAGAGGCGAGCTGCAGATGATTGGAGCCACCACCATCGTGGAGTACCGGAAATATATCGAGAAGGACGCCGCCTTGGAGAGGCGGTTCCAGCCGGTGAACGTGGAGGAGCCCACGGAGGAGGAGGCCATCCGCATCCTGGAGGGCATCAAGGGAAAATACGAGGAGCACCACAAGGTGACGATTACGCCGGAGGCCGTGAACGCGGCGGTACGGCTTTCCAACCGTTATATCAACGACAGGAACCTGCCGGACAAGGCCATCGACCTGATAGATGAGGCCGCGGCCAGCGCCAGGCTGAAGTCCGTGGACATGCCGGATAAGCAGAAGGACCTTCTGGAGGAAATCCGCAAGATGGACCAGCAGATTGAGCGCTCCATCCGCATGGAGGCCTTCTCCCAGGCGGTGGAGATTAAGAGCAAGCAGGATGAAATGGTCAAGAAGTTCCAGCGGGCCAAGAAGCGCATGGAGAGCCAGGATGGCAATAAGAAATATGCCATCGGCGAGGACGAGATTGCGGAAGTGGTGGCCATGTGGACCAAGATTCCGGTGCAGAAGCTGGCCCAGAAGGAGAGCGACAGGCTATTGAAGCTGGAGAGCATCCTCCACAGGCGGGTCATCGGCCAGGAGGAGGCGGTGGTGGCCGTGGCCAGGGCCATGCGCAGAGGCCGCGTAGGCTTGAAGGATCCCAAGCGCCCCATCGGCTCCTTCCTGTTCCTGGGCCCCACCGGCGTGGGCAAGACAGAGCTGTCCAAGGCCCTGGCGGAGGCCATGTTCGGTACGGAGGACGCGATTATAAGGGTGGACATGTCCGAGTACATGGAGGGGCATTCGGTGTCCAAGATGATAGGCTCCCCACCGGGCTACGTGGGCTTTGACGAGGGAGGGCAGCTCTCCGAGAAGGTCAGGCGCAACCCCTATTCCGTGGTGCTCTTCGACGAGATCGAGAAGGCCCATCCGGACGTGTTCAATATCCTGCTGCAGATTCTGGACGACGGCCATATCACGGATTCCAAGGGCAGGAAGGTGAGCTTCAAGAACACCGTGCTGATCATGACCTCCAACGCCGGGGCCCAGCGTATCGTGGATCCCAAGAACCTGGGCTTCGCCGCCGTCAGCGACGCGAAGCGGGACTATGAGCGCATGAAGTCCGGGGTCATGGAAGAGGTGAAGCGCAGCTTCAAGCCGGAGTTCATCAACCGCATAGACGATATCATCGTCTTCCATCAGCTGAACCAGGCGGACATGAAGGAAATCGTAGGGCTGCTCTCCGCCAACCTCCATGACCGGTGCCAGGCCCAGATGGATATCCGGCTGACATTGACGAGCGCCTTGAAGGAGCATCTGGTGGAGAAGTATTCCGATGCCAAGATGGGCGCCAGGCCTTTGAAGCGGGCCATCCAGTCCGTGGTGGAGGACGCACTGGCGGAGGAGATTCTCCTAAAGCGGGTGCAGCCGGGAGACGCGGTGTCCGCAGGCTTCAAGAACGGGAAGGTCTGCTTTACAGTTAAGGCGTAAAAATTTCTGAAAAATCTTGTAGAAAAAGACCGCGGATTATATTATACTAAGAATAGGAAGCTGTTCGCGGCTCCCCGGCGGGAGCGTGAACCGAGACAGAATACGATAAAATGCAGGAGGGTTTAGACATGGCAGTGGTGGAGGAGTTGATTCGCAGCGAATCGGACGGCGCTATCAGTTTCGGCAATCATAAACTGGAGAAGAAGGCCAAGGTGGAGGACTATCAGCATGCGGGGGATTTGCTGAAGGTGAAGACTTACAGGGAGATTACCAAGCTGGAGAAGAACGGCTCCTTCCTCTATGAATCCGTGCCGGGCACGAGCGTCCTGGAATTCACGGAAAAGCCGGACGGCGTGGAATTCGTGGTAGAGGGGGACGAGGACGCCCAGATTACAGTAGGTCTGTCGGACGATACTGCCTATGAGGTCTTCGTAGGCGGAGAGAGCATCGGGGCCATCAAGACGCATTTCGGCGGCAAGCTGTCCTTAAGCGTGGAGCTGGAGACGGCTGGCGAGGTTCCCGTGAAGATCGTGCAGATTTAAGGGCGCGGAAGGGATATGGCAAAGGCGAAGACATCCAATGTTTTTTTCTGCAGCAGCTGCGGGTACGAATCCGCCAAATGGATGGGACAGTGCCCCGGCTGCAGGGAATGGAATACTTTTGTGGAGGGGCCCGTCGGCAGGGCTCCCCATGGGGGCGGCTTCGGCGCGTCTGCCGACAGGCTGCGCAGGGCCGCCCCCACTGTATTGTCCCAGGTCACTGTCCGGGAGGAGGACAGGCTGGTCACCGGCATCGGAGAGCTGGACAGGGTCCTGGGGGGCGGCATCGTGCAGGGGTCGCTGACGCTGGTGGGAGGAGACCCGGGAATCGGGAAATCCACCCTTCTCCTGCAGGTCTGCCGCAACCTGTCCAGGCAGGGCAGGACGGTGCTCTACATATCGGGGGAGGAATCCCTGGTCCAGATCAAGATGCGGGCGGACAGGATCGGGGAGTTCTCCGAGAAGATGCTGCTGCTGTGCGAGACGAACCTGGCGGACATAGCGGAGATCATCCGCTCCGACCCGCCGGAGGCTGTGGTCATCGATTCCATCCAGACCATGTACAATGAGAACGTGTCCGCCGCGCCGGGCGCAGTGTCCCAGGTAAGGGAATCCACGGCCGTCCTGCTGCAGCTTGCCAAGGGCCTGGGGGTGTCGGTGCTCATCGTGGGCCATGTGACCAAGGAGGGCACGGTGGCGGGTCCCAGGGTGCTGGAGCACATGGTGGACGCGGTGCTGTACTTCGAGGGGGACGGACATGCCTCCTACCGCATCCTGCGGGGGGTGAAGAACCGCTTCGGCTCCACCAACGAGATCGGTGTCTTTGAGATGCGCCAGGCGGGGCTGTCGGAGGTGCCCAACGCCTCGGAATATATGCTCAACGGCAGGCCGGAGAATGCCAGCGGTTCCGTGGTGGCGGCCACCTGCGAGGGCACCAGGCCGCTTCTGGTGGAGATTCAGGCGCTGGTGTGCCACAGCAATTTCGGCATTCCCCGCAGGCAGACCACGGGGACGGACTTCAACAGGGTGAACCTTCTGATGGCAGTGCTGGAGAAGCGCTCCGGCGTGCAGCTCGCCCCCTGCGACGCCTATGTGAACATCACCGGCGGCTTGAAGGTGCTGGAGCCGGCCATGGACTTAGGAATCGTGATAGCCATCCTGTCAAGCTTCCACAACAGGGTTCTTAGCCCGAAGCTGGTGGCCTTCGGCGAGGTGGGCCTAAGCGGCGAGGTCAGAGGGGTGAGCATGGCGAAACAGCGGGTGGCGGAGGCTGAGAAGCTGGGCTTCGAGATCTGCCTCCTGCCCGCCGTGTGCGCGGAGGAATGCGGCCGGGGCGGCGGAATGAAGATCATAGGGGTGAAGACTGTACAGGACGTGATAGACAGGCTTTTTTGAAGGCTTCCCCGGGAAGCCTTCTTTCATATACGGATTTATGAGGGGATACAGGATGGAAAAAAGAGTAAACTTAAGGCTGGAGCCGAATTCAAAGGTGTTCATGTCCCTGCTGAAATCAGCGCTCTATGTTCTGCTGCTGCCCATGCTGATCAGCATCGCCCTGGCGGCCATGTTCCTCATGAACATGGAGAAGGAGGCGGAAGGCTTCCGGAGCGTGGCGCTAGAGCAGCTTACCGGCGAGGTGAACCAGGAGTTCTGGTCCGCGTACCAGCTGATCAACCGGGTGAAGAATTCGGAGCTGATCGTCTCCTACGCCAAATCAAAGGAACGGGACTACTGGACAGAATACCAGATTCACAAATATATGAGCAAGGTGCTGGTGGGCACCAATCTGGAGACGGCCTATCTGTATTTTCCCCAGTACGAAATGGTGTTTTCCGTGACTGGGGGGGTAGAGAGCGGCTATTTCCATGAGCTGAATTACGGAGGCTCCTTCGAGGAATGGCAGGAAGCGCTGAAAAGCAGATGGAACGGGAAGTCCGTCCAGCTTTCGGGGAAGTCTGGGGAGCGCCGCAACCTGATCGTCAGCAGCGTCCTCAATAGCGGGAAACAGGATTCCCCTGTGACAATCGCCGTACAGATACGGAATGAGTACATGGATCAGATGGCCGCCAATCTCCAGTTAGAGGAGCATGACAAGCTATTGATCTACAACTCCAATGGAATCATTGGCAGCAGCTTCGATGCCGATGCCCAGAAGGAACTGGCGGAGCTGCTCCAGGCCGCAGGCTGGCGGGACGGGGATAGGGTCAGCTTTGGCGGCATCACTTATGCGGTGAGAATTCGGTATTCCAGCCAGTACGGCCTCACCTTCGTCTATGCCTCCCCCAAGGACATGACGCATTCTTCCTTTGTGTTCGTCAGGGTCTACTCCGCGGTGGCGTTGGGCTTGTGCATCGTGCTCTCCATCCTGCTGTGCCTGGCTTTGACCAACCGAAACTACAGCCCCATCAAGCGCATCTTCGGCCTGTTCAGGGAGGCCGGGAACGAGGACAGGGCGGTCGTCGAGGACTATGATAAGATGGAGCGCTATATCAATGACTACATCGCCAGAAACCAAAAGCTCCAGAGCACCGTCAAGCGGTACGAGGAGGATTACCGGAAAATCTATCTGGAGAAAATCCTGTATGGCAGGATTCCCTACAGAGAGGGCATAGAGGAGGGCGGGCGGCTGTACGGCCTGGGGCTGGACGCTCCCTGGTTCGCCGTGGTCCTCTATGAGCTGGCCGAGACCTCGGAGGAGGGGCTCTTCGGGATGCCCGAGGAGGCCGGGGTGGAGGTGCTCAGGGACTCTCTGGGCGCCTACATAGAGGAAAAGATGGAATACGTTGCCCGTTTCTACATCATTGAGGAGCAGAACGGCTGCATAGCCGTCCTCAACGGAGAGGCGGCGGACGCGAAGGAATTCGGCGACAGGATTCGCCGGGACAATGCCGCAGTCCTGGAGGAGATGGAGGTTCAGGAGGAAATCTGCTGCGAAGCTTATGTCAGCGATGGACTGGAGGGACTGGCCCGGCTGCAGGAGGGCTATGAGCAGCTGCGGCAGCGGCAGAAAGAGAGCGAGATTCAGGAGGTGGAGCGGGGGCAGTCAGGCTCCGAGAACTGCCTGCGCATCGACAGAATCATCGAAGCCGTGCGGAGGGTGCTTTCCGACCCCGATTTGTCCGTGGCGGGGCTTGCCGACCGCTTTGCCGTATCCCCCTCCCATCTGTCCCGGTTCTTCAAGCAACAGATGGGCGTGGGCCTACTGGACTATATCCACCGCTGCAGGATCGACGAGGCTAAGACCCTGATGAAGGACAATCCCGCCATCCGTGTGAAAGAGGTGGCGGACAGGACAGGCTTCTACAATGTGTCGGCTTTCATCCGCGTATTCAAAAAAATAGAGCACATGACGCCGGGCCAATAC
>CAMQOJ010000134.1 GCA_947003375.1 uncultured Lachnospiraceae bacterium | reverse complement strand
CCGCGCCCCTCATCTGGTGGGAGACCCTGATATTCAGATAGGAGATGTTCTTGAAGGTCCTCACCCTCCCGTCCGCCTCCATCACGGCTTGTCCCGCCACGCCTACCCGGTGGCCTCCCCCCACGGTGATGAAGCCCTGCCGCAGCTCCTCCTCATAGGCATAGGGGGAATAATGGCAGATATGCTCCAGCATCTGCGACAGCTCCCGCCCGGTGGCCAGATGCCCCTCCAACGGCTTTCGGGAAAGCTCCCCCGTGTCCGTCAGGAACAGCTCCTCCCCTTTTCTATGTATAATCACAGGCTGCCCCGCCCGCAGGCGGATCTCCTGAATGGACCCCTGCTCCCGGGCCACCCTCTGCCAGAGCGCCCGGTGGCCGGAGGGAAACATCTGCAGAATCGTATTCTCCATCCCCATGTCCTCCTTTCTCCAATATATGAAAAAAAGGACAGGATATTCCTGCCCTTTCTCGAATTTCTTTCTCTATTCCGTTCAATAGGTATATACATTGTGGTAAAGCCGGTAATACCCTCCGCCCAGATCCTGCACCTGCAGTTGAATCGCGAAGCTGCTCGCGCCCATGTCCTTCAGCGCGGAATCCACGTATCCCTTCCGGTAATCGCCGCTGTTGTAGGCGCGCTCCACCGAGCCCCACAGGGACTGCGGGATGACGTTCACGAACTGTCGGTCTCCCGTCCCCGCATCCGTCAGCAGCTTCTGACAGTCCTCATAATACTCCTCCATGGTGTCCCGCACCTGTTCTTCTGTGACGCCCGCCTTCTCCAAGCTCTCCCGCTTTCTTTCCTCCGCGGTCTGCTGCGGGTCCACGGGCTCCACCCTGGTCTTGCTCTGCCACTCCAGCGGCTGGATGGGATTGGGATTGATCAGGCCCATTATGTCGCCCGCTTCGTCCGCCTCCCCCGTGCCGGCATCTCCCGTATCCGTCCCTTCCTGGCCGTCCCCGTCCTGCGCCGCTTCGCCGCTCTCCGGCAGCGGAACCGTCTCCCCGCTCCCGCAGGCCGGCAGGTACACCGAAAGTCCGGTGCGCCGATGGGTGGCCGCGAATTCGCTGTCCGTCTTGTTGAAATAATTGTAGGTGGGCTCATCCGTGTCGTCCCAGGTGACGTCCACGTTATAGTAAGTGTCATCTAACTTCACGATGTCCCAAGCATGGTCCTCCCCGGCATAGCCGGTACAGTAATAGCATGGAATGTCCAACTGATGCATGATGTACTGGAACGCCCTGGCATAGCCGGCACAGACGCTCCTGCCTCCTACCAGCGCGCTGTAGGCGCTCTGGTTCATGGGGGCCGCCACATCGTACTCCACCAGCTCCATCAGCGCGTCGTGGGCGTATTTTTCCATCTCTGCCTGGCTCCCCAGGGTCTGGGCCTGGGACACGATGCTTCCCGCAGCTTCCTCGAAGCTGCGCCTGGCCTGCTCCAAGTCATCGGCGGTTTCATTGAATTGCAATGTGATCACGGCACATCTGCCGCTGCGCAGATACTTACAGGAATACCCCGTATCCAGCCAAAAAAGCTCCGGATGGTCGTTGTAGACCGCCTCGAACACAGTCTTGAGCTGGTTCACGGACACGTCCGTCACCGGCGCGAAGGATTCAACCAGGCTCTGAGTATTGGCATAAATCTGCTTATATATCTTCTGCATATCCTCTTCCAGCATGGCATAATAGGGATAAATCTCCTCGTCAAAGGACAGATTGCTGCCTGTCTCCCCCTGATTCCTGGCCTCGACCAGGCCGTGCGCCTCGTCCTCTTCAATCTGCTGCGCTTCTTCCTGCACAGGCTTGTATCCGGTCCTGTCGCTCAGAGAGCCTGGCGGCTCCACAGAGGCATCCGGCTTCTCATAGCCGTCCTGGCCCTCCAGCCAGTCCTCGTTGATGCCCGGCTGGCCCTCTATGGAATCCACGACATCCGGTTGCATGTCCTTGTTGTGGAACAGGCTGCCCAGGCCACCGGACTGTCCGCTCTGTCCGGGCTCCATAGCCCCCGTGCTCTCCACCCTGTCCGCCAGTATCGCCGTCAGAGAGGGATTCAACGCACAGATCATGATGCCTGCGCAGCCTATCATTATGAGACCCATCAAAAAAAAGAAGATACCCTTCAATACTTTCAACTTTCCACGCATTCCGCCGCCCTGCGGCTCAAACAATCTATAGCTTATGGCCTTCCTGCCATGAATCTAACCATATTGTAACATGAAATTCCGTCTGCCGCAAGCTTCACCTCATCTTTGTGCCGCACATGACATCAGTTCCTCCACGCTTTCGTATGCAAATACCGTATAATCCCCGTCCTGATACACGATTTCCCCCTCCCGCAGTGCCTCCGCTTCCGCATATTCCACCGTCTGCTCCGCGGTCAGCAGGAGGAACGTCTCCCCCTGATGGTACCCTTCTTCATAATAGCGCATTGGCGAGGACCACTTGAAGAACTCCAGACGTTCCGGATCCTCGATGTTCCCGATTTCCACCGCACCGTCCGTCAGCTCCGTCATGATATTGGCATTCCAATAGGTGGCGAAGCCGAAATCGTAGCCATTCTCCCGCAGGAAAGCCGCCACCGCCCGCTTCCCTTCGTTTTTGTCCACTGTCAGATAGGAAAGGGTCACCTTGGCCGCCCCCAGCAGGAAGCAGCATGTAAGAAGCAGGCTTACCGCCAGCTTGTCGAAAGCCGGATCACGCCCCTCCATATAGAACGCCACTACCGGCAGGACGAAAATCAGCGTGGTGATATAGTACCGTGGCACCATGGTGCTGGTGGTGAACACAAAGACGAACAGGTTCAGCCCCATGGACACGGCCAGGAACAGCGCCACGAAGAACCTCTGCCCGCAGCTTCCCCGATACACCCTCACGCTGCAGTAGACACAGAGGGCAATGGCCACAAAGGAAAGCATGGTGATAATTCCCCTTATGGACAGGAATCCCTTGTCCGGAATGTAGCCGAACAGCATCAGAAGGCTCCCGATGGCATTCTGCACCCGCTCCACGAGGATGCCCTGATAGACCGCAATGAAATTGGTGGTTTCATAGGTCTGGAACACATACTGCCTGCTCACCCACAGCACATTGATACAATAGCCCAGCAGGCTGCCGCACGCCCCCAGCAGGCTGTAATAAAAATACGCCGCACGCCCGCTCTTCCAGACCTGCCGGAAGCTCTTCTTCCCGGTCTCCGTGCCGAACTGATGGCGGAACTGCTTCCACTCCCCGGAAAATGTCAGGTACAGAAGGGCCGCGATTGCCAGCGGGCACTGCATGGCCAGCAGGTACCGCACGCCGGACACGCCGCAGATCACGGACAGCAAAAGGTATGCCGCCCCCATCTCCCACCTTCTCCACCTGGGGTATGCCACCTTCTGCACCAGCCGCAGGAACAGGCCGAAATAAAAGAACAGCAGGATGACATGGGGCATGTACGTATTGCCCATCTGCATATGCGTCATCACCGTCTCCGAAAAAGGCAGCAGAAGGACGGCCCCGGTCAGGGCCACCCATCTGCGCTTCACCTTCAGAGGCTTCATCATATAGAAATAGGACGCCAGCATAAGCACATATGTGACGGTGTTGGTAACCATGCGAATCAGGTGCCAGTCCTGGGACAGCCGGAACAAAGGCGCCATCACGAGCTGCGTGTACAGGAAGCGGAATTCCGTGGAATAGTACCATTCCTCTGTGGCGAACACATGCCCGCTCTCCGCCAGCATTCGGGAAAAAATCATCTCCGCCGCCATGTCGGAATCCAGCCAGTGATCCTGGCAGAAGACATTCAGGAAGACCAGTCCCCCGAAAACCATACCCAAAACGGCGAATGGCCACCACTGCCTTATTTTCGCTTTCATACCCCCCTAAGCCCTCCGTTACCTGTCGTCCCGGTCTACATACTCCCGCTCCTGCATGACGCTCTTGTAAGCGGGACGGATAATCTTGTCCATGTTGATCAGCTCTTCTATCCTGTGGGCGCTCCATCCCACAATCCTGGCGATGGCGAAGATAGGCGTGAACATCTCCAACGGGATTTCCAGCATGCTGTAGACAAAGCCGCTGTAAAAGTCCACATTAGCGCTTACGCCCTTATAGATCCGGGCCTTCTCCGCAATTACCTGGGGTGCCAGCCGCTCTATCATGGAATACAGGGCGAAATCCTTCTCCCTGCCTTTGGCGGAGGCCAATTGATGCACGAAGCCCTTGAACACCTGGGCCCTGGGATCCGAGAGAGAATACACCGCGTGGCCCATGCCGTAAATCAGCCCCTTGCGGTCGAAAGCCTCCTTGTTCAGAATCTTCTTTAGATAATCCCTGACCGCATCCTCGTCCTCCCAGTCGGACACATTGGCCTCGATCTCCCGCATCATCTCCACCACCTTGATGTTGGCCCCGCCGTGCTTGGGCCCCTTTAAGGAGGAAAGCGCCGCCGCGATCACGGAATAGGTGTCCGAGCCGGAAGAAGTCACTACGCGGGTGGTAAAGGTGGAGTTGTTGCCCCCGCCATGCTCCATGTGCAGCACCAGAGCGGTATCCAGCACCGCCGCCTCAAGCTGCGTGTATTCCCTGTCCGGGCGCAGCATCATCAGCAGGTTCTCCGCCGTGGACAGCTTCTTGGAAGGACGGTGTATGTACATGCTCTCATCATTCTGGTAATGATTATAGGCATGATACCCGTATACGGCCAGCATGGGAAACACGCTGATCAGCCTGAAACACTGAGCCAGCACGTTCTCGATGGAGGTATCGCTGCAGTTCTTGTCATAGGATGCCAATGTCAGGACGCTCCTGGTCAGAGAGTTCATCAGGTCGCTGCTGGGCGCCTTCATGATCACGTCCCTGGTGAAGTTGGTGGGCAGGGTCCTGCAGGCCGCCAGGATGTCCCGGTACGCCTTCAGCTGACCCGCGTCCGGCAGCTGGCCGAACAGCAACAGATAGCTGACTTCCTCGAAGCCGAAGCGTCTCCCGCGGAAGCCCTTCACCAACTCGATGCAGTCATACCCGCGGTACCACAGCTTTCCTTCACAGGGCGCCTTCACCCCATTTATCATCTGAAAGGACTCTATGCGCGATATGTTGGTAAGTCCTGTCACCACACCGTTTCCGTTCTTGTCACGCAGGCCCCGTTGTACTTCATACTTATCGAACATCTCCGGCTCCAGATGGTCGGCTCTTCTGCATAACTGTGCATAATCATTCATTACGATTTCGTTTTTCTTCAATAGACGTCTCCTCCTATCTCTCCTTTGTCGCCTGTCCAGGTTCCGTCCGGATAGTCCAATCCGACATCTGCCCTGAAGGGCATAAACCCCATTTTTCTATTTTATCGTCATTTTATCGCTGGTGTCAATTAAAAATGTATTAATTTGTGTAAATTTATTACTAAACTCAAAGAACTCCGATGCCGTTTCCGCATCGGAGCCCCACTGAATGCCTTTGGTTTCCTGTCTCATTCGTATGGCTGTGCCAACTTTTTGATGCCCCTGCTGCCCGCTTTGCCTTTTGGCAGGCAGGCGCATCCTGTCCTAGAGCAGGTGCACCGGAAGCTGCTGCCCTATCCCGTAGGCCTCGTAGGCCTGTCCTTTCGCTGCCGCATCATTTTCCGCCACCGAAGTTTTGGGCTTGTCTGCAGCGGAAGCCTTTTGAGGCATTCTGCTCTTTGTATTCTTCGTGATTCTTGAGGCCTTTGATGCATGCTTTTTCTCGTCTGCCTTTACGGAAGCTCCGGCCGCGCCCCTCTCTGGAGCTTTTGCCTTCTCCCTGTTCTCGCTCGCCATGTTTTCCTCTCCTCTATCTCTCTTTCCCACACGCTTCTTTTCCGCGCCGCGCTCCGCTGCGCTTTCCACATTCTCTGCGGCCTTCCCCTCAGTGCCCGCTTCCTTCGGCTCCTCCGCCGCGGCCGTCCTGGCGGCCCTCTTAATGCTGCTTGCTCCCACAGACATATTCCTCTACCTCCTTTGCCAGCTCCAGATACTCTCCCGCGCTTCTGGCAGATTTTTTATGCGCCATGACGGGCCTGGAATTGTCCTGGGCCCATTCTATCTCGCTGTCCACCCGGATGACAGTGTGGAACACGTTCACTTCCTCGTATGCCTGCAGCGCCTCCAAGGTCTGTCTGCCGTAATTCTTCCTGGCGTCCAGCTTCGTGATGGCCACTCCCAGGAGCGTCAGCTCCGGTACCAGCCTCTTCACATTGTCCAGGAATTCGAACATGTTCGCCACCCCGAACAGCCCCCAGGGGCTGGCCTCCACCGGGAGGATGACGTAATCCGATGCGCAGAGAATGTTCATGACCCAGCCTCCCAGCGTAGGCGGCGCGTCTATCAGGATGTAGTCGTAGCCGCCCTCCTCCTTCAGGCGCTTCAGGCTCCTGGAGAGAATCAGCTCCCTCTGCCATTTGGTGAAGAGCTCGTACTCGATGCCGCTCATCAGCGTGGAGGACGGAACCAGATCCAGGTTCTCATAGGGCGTATGTACCGCATAGTCCCACAAATCCTCCTCTTTCTTCATCGCGGCATAGAGGTTCCTCTCCCCGCAGGCGTAATCCATCACCTCATCCTCCGGAAAGAAGGAGAGCGTCAGGTTCAGCTGCATGTCCCCGTCTATCAGGAGCACCCGCCTCCCCAGCAGGGACAGGGAATAGCCCACATTGGCACAGGTAGTCGTCTTGCCGCTTCCGCCCTTGTTATTCGCGAAGGCTATCGTTTTCACCCTCTTCTCTGTCATACAGGCATTCGATTCCTTTCTCCGCAAAATAGTCCATCCACTTCTGTTCCGGCCGGATGTCCGTCACCACCATGTCGATGTCGGACAGCTGGCAGATTCGGGAGAACGCCACATTGCCAAATTTCGTATGGTCTGCCGCAAGGATGCGCTGCCTTGCGGATTTCAGCATGGCATGCTTTATCTGAGAGAGGGCCTCGTTGGCATCCGTGACGCCTCGCTCCAGGTCTATGCCCTTGCAGGACAGAATCACCTTGTCCGCCTGGAAGGAGCTGATCACGTCCGCGGCCCGGGAGCCTACCAGGGTCAGGTAATTCTCCCGCAGCGCCCCGCCCGTGCAGATAATCTCCCATCCGGTGACATCCGAGAGCTCTATCAGCACCTCGATGGAGCTGGTAATCACGGTCAGCTTCTTCCTGGACTTCAGGGCCTTCACCACAGCCACCGCCGTGGTGCTGGGATCCACGATGATGTGCTCCCCCTCCTGCACCAGGCCCGCCACCAGCACGGCAATCTCCTGCTTCGCCTTCATGTTCCGCTTCTTTCGCACGTTGAAGGGCATCTCCACGCCCGTGTTCTCGTTGAGGACAGCGCCGCCGTAGCTTTTGATGGCCAGGCCCTCCCTGTCCAGCTTGTCCAAATCCCGCCGAATCGTCTCCTCGGAAACGTCAAACAGGGCGCTCAGCTCGCTGACCACCACTTTCCGCTCGTTCTGCAGTTTTTCCAGTATCAGGTTCCTGCGCTCTACCGCCAGCATACACCCTCGCTCCTCCGCAAATTTATAGTCGTACAGACTCTGGAAATCATCCAAGAAAAGCTGTTTCGAGAATACAAAGAAAAACTGTAGGCCTTCTCCCTACAGAATCGACTTGCAGATCTGCGGGTCGGGATGGGCGATGACCGTGGAGTCCAGGTACATGCCGGTCTCGGCTACGCTGGCTTTGGCTCTGGAGATGGCCGCTTCCACGGCGGATACCTCCCCGCACAGGAACACATAGGACTTGCCGCACATGCCCTTCGCGATGCGCAGCTCTATCAGCTCCACCTCCGCGGTCTTGGCCGCCACGTCCGCCGCCACGATGATGGCAGCAGCATCGAAGGTCTCCAGGATTCCCAGGGAGCTGATGTGCTCGATATGGGTGGTGCCGTATATGGCGGGGAAGATTCCCTCATGGGGGTTGCCCAGCACGAAGCTGTCTATCAGCTGCTCCCCGTACTGCCCCCTGGCAGTGTCCACTGCCGCGTCCACTGCGCTCAAGTCTCCCGTAATCAGGGCGATGTATTTGCCGGGGCAGACGGTCTGTGCCTCCACCAGCTCCACGGCCGCCGTCTTCACCATGGCGTCCGCAGCCGTCACGCCTGCGGAGACCGTCTTGAATTCTATCATTCCCAAAGCCCTACCCATAAGGCATTCCCTCCTAATTTATGACAATAGAAAGCCCGCTTTCTATTGTACCAGTTCCGCATCTGTCTTTCCAGTACCAGATGCTGTTTTATTCCCTTATTGCCCGCGGACGATCACGATATATTTATCCGTGACCTCCTGCACCCTGCCGTCCACAGAGGCATGGATTCCTACGCTCAGGCCCTGGGCGGGCTTCGCGATGCACTGGCCGCAGCTTACCTGGTCGCCCTTTTCCACCACAGGGACTGCGGGAGCGCCGATGTGCTGGCTGAGCAGGACCTTCACCTTGTGGATGTGCTGCTCCCCCTTCCAGGAATCGTCCGGCTGCAGGGGCGCGTCCACATTGTACTTCGACAGGCCCAGCCTGGCCTCCAGCCTCTCCTCGGGGGCTTTGCGGTATTCCCTGCTCTTCTTCACGGGAGCTGGCTTCACGTCCGCGGGGGGCTTCACGCCGGCCTTCCGCAGGCCCAGCTTGTAGTCCGCGATCAGGCTCCTGGGGGACAGGCCCTGGGGACAGGAGAAGTTCTCGCACAGCCCGCAGGAGCTGCAGAAAAACGTGTTCAGGAACACATTCGTGTCCTGGAAGTCCTTGTTTGCCGCGCTGCGCATGAATTTATGGGGCTCGATGGGATGCCCCAATGCATGGCGGGGACAGAGGCTGGTGCATGTCTCGCACTGGCAGCAGGAGGAGGCCGCCCGCTTCAGGTCGATGGCCGCGTTCCTGTTCTTGCGCTGTATCAGGGTATGGCTCTTGTCCAGCACGATGATGGCATTGGTGGTCTTGGTCACCACGTCGCTGTCCGTGGCCAGGTTCCCCATCATGGGCCCGCCCACCAGATAGGCGGGTTCCTTTGCCGTGATTCCTTCCGCATATGCCACGGTGTCCCCAATGGACGCACCGATTGGCACCCGCAGGGTGATGGGACGCTCCACCTCCCCCACCACGCTGACCAGCTTGTCAATCACCGGGGTCTGGCGCTCCAGAGCCCGGTACGCATTGTAAACGGTCTCCACATTGAAGACGGCCACGCCTTCCTCGATGGGAAGCCCGCCGGGCCGAATCACCCGCCCCGTGGCCTCATAGATGAGCACCACCTCGTCCCCCATGGGATACACGCTGTCCAAAAGCTGTATACGCATATTCGGATATGCGTCTATGTATGTCTCAATCGCCTTTACGGCGGCCTTGTATTCTCTTTTAATGCCGATGACGGCCTCCTTCGCCCCCACAGTCCGGGCTATGCCGTCAAAGGTTCTCAGGATTTCTTCCGCGCGCTGCTCCAGAAGCTGTCTGTGTCTGTCTCTTATACACATCTGACGCTGCCGACGAAGAGACTCGTGTA
>CAMQOJ010000133.1 GCA_947003375.1 uncultured Lachnospiraceae bacterium | reverse complement strand
GCATGAAAGACCGCATAGTAAGACCTGTTCAAAGATGTTTTATACTGTCCTATCTTCAGGTTGCCCTCTGATGCCGACAGCATTTCCCGGGCTCTCGCCAAACGATAACCCGCCAGTTCCTTCAGGCTGCTTTCCATAAAACAATTCCCTCCTTTTTGACATTCCGGTAGAAAGGAAGTACATCTTCCCATTTCTTCATATTGCTTTCCTGGATATCCACGATTGAAAAAACTCTTTCATACCGGATGTCCATGTCGGCAACCCAGCTTAAAAAACGCCGCTTTGTCGTATCATCCATCTGACTCTTCACAACAATCGCAATATCAATATCGCTTTCCTTAGTTGCATTCCCTCTCGCAACTGAACCATATAAAATAATCATGGAAATGTTATTTCCAAAAATATCCGTCAACCCTTGTACCAATTCCTCTCTTATCTCATCCGATAGCACCCCGTTCACCTCCAAAACTTCCTATCCAAATTTTCAATTCCTATATTCATTATACCTTCACCGGCGCTATTCCACAATCAGATATTTCAAAAGGGGCATTTAGAAGTTCTCCAACAGCTCTTCTAAATACCCCTTCGCCAGATTATCTATTTTATTCTCCACACATACCGTTCCATTTTGTTACAACCATATGTACCGTGCTCTTGCTGACCCCATAGGCCTTTGCCGTCTGCCGTACTGTGGCATTGTTGTCAATGATATAATTGGCGATGCCGATGGCGCGCTCTTCGATATAATCCTTCAAAGGAATACCCCTTTAAGATACCTTTTTTCCATTGTATGAAGGATTTCCGGAGGGTATGACTAACGATTCGGCTTTTTGCATCCTTTCTCTGTGGGTACTTCCTGCGGCTGATTATGGGCATAAAATAAACACACACTTTGATTTGAGGCAGCATCACATGTCATACTTCTCTATCCTGCACCGATGCTTCCTTTCCCCTGCCGGCGCATCCTTGTCATAGCTGATGCCCACCAAAAGGATATCGCTCCCGTAGTCTTTGACAGCCTCCGGATAGCGCCTGTCCCGAATCTGATCCAACGCGCTGTCCACCGACTTTTTCCATTTCAGCTCAATGACCAGCACGGGCAGCGGGGAATTCTTCTTCGGCAGATACACCACATCCGCGTAGCCGCTCCCTGCCGGCAGCTCCTCGAACATCACATATTCGTCCCCATAGCTGAAATAGGCCCGTTTGATCACGCTCCGCAGGGCCTGTTCATTGTTGTAATACAGGGGTGATTCCTCCTCATGGACCTTTTCGCTCTGTCTGGCCACAGCTTCCTCGTTTCCCTGGACAGTATCTGCGATAAGCTGTTCGCTCTCCCTCACCCGCCTGATGGTATCGTCCCTTTTTACCTGCCGTATGGCTCTGGCGAATTCCTGTCTGATTTCCTGGTTGGGGATATGGGCACTGCGGGTCTCCTCATTGTAAGTCAGATATCCCAGGTGGATCAGCAGCGTCAGCACATCATCCCTGTCCCGGAAGGTGGTCAGATCATTGGCGAATCCTTTCGTATCCACCTCTGTCTCCACGCCGCCGATCAGCCCCGTCACCGTCCTGCCGAGCCCGTCGAAATCCAGGTTGATATATCCCATCAGGCTCTCTGCCGCAGAGGTCTGGGTCCAGTAGGAGTCAAAGTCGTCATTGATAATTGCCTTCATGACGGAATTGGGATTATACACGGAATCCAGATTCCGGAAAGAATATCCGTCATACCACTTTTTCATCATTGTAAAATCGTTTCCATACATCTCGCAGAGCCCACGGACCTCTCCTTCCGTAAATCCCACATAGGGCCCGAACTGTCTGGGCTTGACCATGGTATACTCCAGGAAATCCGATATGGCGGACTGGGAGCCGTCTTTTTTGACAGGAAGAATGCCTGTCATGTATACCGCTGCAAATATTTTACTTGTCATCCCGCTGTTTTTGAAAAGAGCGCGCAGGAATTCCAGATATTTTCTCTGCAAGCCGGGAGATCCATACGCCTCCCTGATGGGGGCATCCCATTCGTCGATGATCATGATGAACTTATTACCCGCCGCCTCCACCGCATTGGCCAGCATCGCCGCAAAGCCTTCCGCGCTTTTCACGCCCGGGTACTGTTCTGTCAGTTCCCTGACCACATTCCGCTGGATATAGGGCACGACCTCCTCCACAGAGGCTCCCCCTATCGCTTCCGTCATGTCCAGATAAATCACATCATACCGGTTCAGATGCTCCCGATATCCTTTATCCTCCGCAATCTTTAAATCGTCGAACAGACCCGCAGAATCACAGGTTTTGTCATAATAGGCACACAGCATTTTCGCCGCGAAAGATTTCCCGAAGCGGCGCGGCCTGCTGATACAGGTCAGGCGCCTGGGCGTGTCGATGGTCTGGTTGATCAATCCAATCAGGCCCGATTTGTCCACATAGATATCATTTCTGATTCCGCTAAATCCGCTGTTGCCGGGATTCAGATAATTTCCCATAGTCCCCTCCCCCTCTCCCGGCTATTTGTCGCCGGACACATATCCCGCCCGGAACTCCCGGTTGATTTCCGCAAGCTCCTTCAGGCCGTCAATATATGGCTGATACATCTCCGCGATTCCGGCGCTGCATCCATCGCAGGCCGCCGAAATATTTCCCAGGGATTCAGCCACGATTCTTTCCCGTTCCTCCCTCGTGGTATCCTGTATCAAATAGCCCATTCCGCTCCTTTCCTTATAGCCCGCTGACATTCTTCCAAAATCAGATATCAGATAAGATCCGCATAAGCTGCGCCTGTGTACATTATACCCCCACCAGACCTATTCCACAATCAGATATTTCAAAAAGGGCATCTGAAAACTCATGGTTTCAGCATCCGTCAGTGAAGTTTTTATCTTCCGGAATAGAAACCCGTATCAAAGTTCCCTGCCCGGGGCTGCTCTGCAGGTCGATTTCTCCATCCAGATACTGTACGGCATGTTTCACGATGGAAAGCCCTAAACCCGTACCGCCTGATTCCTTGGAGCGGCTCTTGTCCACCCGGTAAAACCGTTCGAATATCCTTGCCTGATGTTCCGGCGGTATGCCGATTCCCGAATCCTCCACCGCAATCACGGCCTCATTTTCCCGCCTGCTTATGGCCACTTCCACCCTGCCGCCGATTTTGTTATACTTGATCGCATTATCGCAGAGGTTAAATATGATTTCCGTCAAGAGCCGCCGGACGCTTTTTACACTGACTTTTTCCCCTGTCAAAGTCATCTCTATCTCTTTTGCCGCCGCTATATCTGCCAGTCCTGCCATCACGTCAGAGGCCGCTTCATATAAATCGACCTGCTCAAAAGGTATATCGCACCTCTCGTCCAGACTCGATAAACGGATAATATCATCAATCAGCGTTACAAGCCTTCCTGCCTCTGTGCGGATATGCCCTACGAAACGTGTCATATCCTCCGGTTTCACAAGGCCGTTTTCCATCAGTTCCGCACTTCCCATTATGGATTGCAGCGGCGTCTTCAGCTCATGGGATACATTGGCGGTAAATTCCCGCCTGTTCCTCTCCGCAAAAGCCGCTTCCGTTATGTCAAAAGCAAGTACCACCGCCCCGATCACAGAACCCTTCGATTCGATCCGGTTGATGTGGAGCTGGTATTCTTTTCCCTCACGTTCCATACGGATTTCGCTGTGCCCGCTTGAAAGTGCGTCTTGTATGGCACGACTTACATACAGGCTGCGCTCCACTGTCAGAAAGTCTTTTCCTTTACAGGAACGGCTTGTATGGAACAGCTTAAGCGCGGCAGGATTGATGTTCAGAATGATGTTCTTCTCATTCAAAAGCACAAGCCCTTCCGTCATGCCCTGGGTAATCTGTGCAAATTCGTCATTTTTTCTTTGAAGTTCCGACAACTGCATATCAATCTGCCTGTGCTGCTTATTGATACGGTTCAGCAGGGGGGCCAATTCCTCATAAGTATTGTTTTCCAACGGCTTTTCCAGATCGAGGCTGTTCAGCGGCTCTGTGATATGTCTGGAAATATGGCTTGCCAATACTCCCGATAAAATGAGGGTCACGACAACCACGATCAGAATCGGCTGCACCATTCCCAAGACAAGCACCCATATGGTAACGCTGCTGACAGAAATCCGTAATACCGAGCCATCCTTCAGCCGTCTTGCGCAGTAAAGTGTTTTCTCCAAAAGCGTGGTGGAATAGCGTGCGCTTTTTCCCTCCTCGTTTCGCAGGGCTTCCTGTATTTCTTCCCTGTCCCCATGGTTCTCCATACCTTCCCCATGGGACTGCGTATCATATAGGACCTCCCCGTTTTCAGCGACCCATGTCAGACGGTACTCCCTTGACTGTAATTCCTCCAGATAGCCCCGCCCATCCTTCTCAACGGCTACGACAGCCAAAGACAGCTCATCCTCCAACTGTTTCCCCTGAACGTCACTGAAATAACGGTAAAGACACCCCACGATGATTACAAGGCTTGCAATCAGGACAGCCCCTGCCACCGCCATGATGGATTGAAAAATTTTCTTTGTCATGCCTGCACCTCTAATCTGTAACCAATTCCGCGCACTGTTTCAATCATTTTCCCGTAATCTCCCAATTTCATGCGCAGGGTACGGATGTGCATATCGACTGTCCTTGTCTCACCCACATAATCGGCGCCCCATATAAGGCCGAAAAGCTGGTCGCGGGTAAACGCAATGCCCGGGCGGGAAAGGAACAGCCGGAGAAGCTCAAATTCTTTTAAGGTAAGCTGGATTCTTTCCCTGTCGATAGCGACCGTATGCTCCTCTAAATTCACCACAAGTTTTCCTGCTTGCAATAGACGATCTACCTCTGTGGGCTTACACCGGCGAAGCACAGCCTTCACACGGGAGACCATTTCCATCATCCCGAAAGGCTTCACAAGATAATCGTCCGCCCCCAGATCAAGGCTCTGGACTTTATCGTATTCCATGCCTTTTGCTGTCGCCATGATCACGGGAATCCGGCAAGTGTCAGGATTTTCCTTTAAAAATTTCAGCAGTTCCACCCCGTCCTCCCCGGGCAGCATAATATCAAGGATGATCAAGTCCGGCTTACTCCCGGATAAAGCGTCGCGAAAGGCACGGGCATCCGAAAAGCCCTCCGCTTCAAAATCAGTGGAATGAAGCGTATATACCTCAATATCCCGAATGCCGGCATCATCCTCTACACACCATATCTTCATAGGCCCGCTCCTAAAAATCGACTGTTTTTTTGTGTTCTCCCGTCACGGAAAAAGCCACCCACTCCGCGATATTTACCGCATGATCCCCGATGCGTTCAAAATATTTGGCGATCATCAGTAAATCCAGCGCATACCCTCCGTCTGTGGGTTTTTCTGCTATCAGTTTCATCAACGACGACTTGACCTGTAAAAACAAATCGTCAACCACATCGTCACGTTCCATCGCCGCACCGGCCAATAGGATGTCCTGTTTTACAAAAGCATCGATGCTCTCTGTGACCATTCGGCTGGCCGCATCTGCCATGAACCGGATCTGTCCGCACTCCCCGCCGGTCCTTCCGCCAAGAAACGGGATGATCTCCGCGATATCTGCCGCCTGGGTTCCGATACGCTCCATATCGGTAATCATTTTAAGGGCTGCGGAAATCTGCCGCAGATCCTTTGCCACAGGCTGTTGCTGTAGCAGCAGTTTCAGGCACAGTGTTTCAATCGTGCGTTCCATGTGGTTGATTTCCCCGTCAAGGGATAAAACCTTATCCGTCAGCTTCACTTCGCCTGTCGTCAGTGCCTTTGAAGCAATGGCGATCGCTTCCTCACACATGGCCCCCATCCTCGTAAGCTCCTGATTCAGTGTAGCAAGCTGCTGGTCAAAACGGCTTCTCATCATCCAAACCTCCCCGTAATATAATCCTCTGTCCGTTTATCTTTCGGCTGCTCAAACATCTTTTCCGTATTTCCATATTCGATTAAGCCGCCCAGGAGAAAGAAAGCCGTATTATCGGAAATCCGCACAGCCTGCTGCATATTGTGCGTTACGATGATAATAGTATACTGATTCTTCAGCTCCATTGCAAGCTCCTCTATTTTCGATGTGGAGATTGGGTCAAGGGCGCTTGTAGGCTCATCCATCAGAAGGACATCCGGCTCCACCGCCAGTGCGCGGGCAATGCAGAGCCGCTGCTGTTGGCCTCCCGACAGTCCCAATGCCGATTTCTTCAGCCTGTCTTTTACTTCCTCCCAGATTGCGGCCCCGCGCAGGGAATGTTCTACGATATCGTCCAGTTTTGCCTTGGCTTTGATTCCATGGGTCCTGGGCCCATAAGCGATATTGTCATAAATGCTCATGGGAAAGGGATTCGGCTTTTGAAAGACCATGCCGATGCTGCGGCGGAGTTCATTGACATCAACATCCGCGTCAAAAATATTCTGATTCCTGTACCATACTTCACCTGTCGTCCTTGCACCGGCGATCAGGTCATTCATTCGATTCAGGGATTTGAGAAAAGTGGACTTTCCGCACCCGGAGGGGCCAATCAGGGCTGTAATGCTCCGCTCCTCAATCTCAATATCGATATCTTTCAAAGCCTGTGCACTGCCATACCAGAGGCACAGGTCCTTTACCCTCATGACAGGATTCATAGGTTCCTCCTTTTCCGGAAGCAACTGCCCGCCAGTGTGGCCGAAAGATTGATACATACGGTCAAGATCATCAGGATAGCGGCAATTGCAAAGGCGATTCCAAATTCTCCGTTTTCTTTTGCATAGACATATAATGCCACGGTCAGCGTCGCCCCCGGGCTGCCAAGCCCTTCCAAAATCCCGTTCAGGGCATGGGCAAAACCGGCCGTAAAAAGAAGCGCCGCCGATTCCCCGAGTATCCGTCCCACTGACAGGATACATCCCGTTATCACACCATCCATACAACCGGGAAGCACAACGGTATAGATCACGCGCCATTTTCCGGCCCCAAGTCCGAAAGCGCCCTCGCGAAAGCTTGCCGGCACCGTTTTCAGGCTCTCCTGTGTGGTGCGCATGACAGTGGGCAGATTCATGATCGCCAGCGTAAACGCCCCTGCCAGGAGGGAAGTCTTCATACCAAAAAACCGGCAGAAAAACAGCATACCGACAAGCCCGTAAATAATGGACGGAATTCCGGACAAGGTTTCGGCGGCATACTCAATCATGTCTACCAGCTTCCTGTTTTTCGCATATTCCGTCAGGTAGACAGCCGCGCCTGCTCCAAGGGGGAGGACAAATACCAATGTCGCGGCCACGATATAGACTGTGTTCAGAATATCCGGCAAAATCCCTATATGCTCAGACAGATAGCTGGGCTTAGTGGCGATCAGTTCCCATGATACATTGGGCAGTCCTTTATACAATACATAACCGATTAATAATACTACCAGTGCGCAAGTGATACTTACGGAGATTCCCATCAGCGCACCCATGACGGCAATATAGGTTTTCCTTTTCAGGGAAATGGATTGTTTTTGCATTTTATTTACTCCTGTTTCAAAAAGAAATTCAATGCGGCATTGATCAGCATGATGAAGAGGAACAGCACCAGTGCAATGGAAAACAATGCCTGTTTTTGCAGACTGCCGTCAGCCGCATAAGACATCTCGCTTGCCACAGCGGTGGTAAGGAAGCGGACGCTCTGAAAAAGGTCCGGCATATTGGGCGCGTTCCCCGCCACCATCATAACCGCCATGGCCTCGCCGATGGCCCTGCCCACGCCTAACACTACCGCAGCCGCAATGCCGCTTTTCGCTGCCGGGACAGATACCCGGAAATATGTTTCAATCGGCGTCGCGCCAAGGGCGAGAGAGGCGTCCTCATATTCCTTTGGAACCGCCTCCAACGCCGTGAGCGATACCTTGATAATGGACGGCAAAATCATAATGGCAAGCACAATAATGGCTGCAAACAGGCTGGCTCCGTCCGGGATGCGGAAGGCGATCCGTATCCCCGGAACAAGCACCATCATGCCTACAAGTCCGTAAACCACGGAGGGGATTCCTGCCAGCAGGCTGACTGCCGCCTCCATCACAGCCTTCCCCTTTGGCGGCGCAATCTTAGCGAGATAAACTGCTGTCAGCAAGCCGATGGGCACTCCGATCACGATGGCGCCAGCCGTACCGTAAACGCTGGTAAGGATGAACGACAAAATCCCATACCGGGGCTGTGCTGCCGTGGAAGCCCATTCCTTCCCGAAAAGGAAATCCAAAATGCCTATTTTGCGGACAGCCGGAATCCCGGATATCACAAGGTAAACGGTAATCAGAAGCACACAGCCCACCGTAATCATGCCATGTATCAGGAATATGCCATGTATGGCATTCTCCATGAAGCGCTTTCTGTTCTTCATTTGACTCACCTTTCAACCCCCTGAATCGTCCGCAGGCTTATTCATTTACCGGTACAGCCCCCGCGGATGAGATAATCTCATTTGCTTCCGATGAAGTAATATAATCAAAGAACTTCTGCGCTGTTTCTGAGAGGTCTGTGCTGCTTTTTGTCACCAATACAAAAGGACGCTGTACTACATAGCTTCCGTCTTTCACGGTATCTTCCGTAGGCGCAATGCCGCCCACCAGAAGCGCTTTAACCGTCTCCTTTACAGACGCAAGGGAGGCATATCCGATCGCCGCAGGATTACCTGCCACCGCCCCCATCACATCTCCGGTAGATGTCAGCTCCTGGCGGTATTTGCAGGCATCTTCTGTACCTGTGATGGATTCAAAGCCATCCCTTGTGCCGCTCCCTGCCTCACGGCCAATGAGGACAATTTCCAGATCATTGCCGCCTATGTCCTTCCAGTTCGTTATTTCGCCCATGTAAATCTTTCCAATCGTATCAAGGGCAAGGTCATTTACCGGATTTTCAGGATTTACAATGATGGCAATGCCATCCAGGGCAAGTACCGTTTCAGCCAATCCCTGGGCTTTTTCTTCGTCCTTCAGATTGCGGCTGGAAAGACCGATGTCGCAGCGCCCTTCTGCCACTGCCGTAATGCCGGAGCCGGAACCGGTGGGATTATAGGTAAAGGTCACGCCGGAATTGTTTTCCTCAAAGGATTCTCCCAAAGCGCCGATTACCTTTTCCATAGAGGTCGAGCCATCCGTAGATACTGTGCCGCTGTCTTTTTTCCCACATCCTGTCATAGCTGCGAGCATGAGCGATCCAATCGTGATGAGAGCGGTAAACTTTTTCATGATAAGCCTTCTCCTTTTCATTGTGGTATTTTGTTTTTCATATATGATGATAGGCGTTGCCTGTAAAATAAAAAATACAGGTTTTGTCAAATTTTTGTAAAATCGGCATGTATATCGCATAATTGTGCAACTAAAATCCTGGTGCAGGTGGGGGTACAGTGCGTATAAGAATTGAATTCAGAAATGCAAAAAACGCTATAAGAAGGTACATCTTCCGGGATTTCATCATCCGGTAAATTCTTTACAACTTCTTCACTTCCGGCGGCAGTCGCCGCATCATAATACCAGAATTTTTATTTCA
>CAMQOJ010000132.1 GCA_947003375.1 uncultured Lachnospiraceae bacterium | reverse complement strand
CAGTCGCTCTGCCTGTAGAGGATTCTGCCCCACAGGACGACAGTTCTCTGCCCGCAGAGGATTCTGCCTCACAGGACGACGGCTCTTCGCCCGCAGAGGATTCTGCCCCACAGGACGACAGCTCTTTGCCCACAGAGGATTCTGTGCCGCAGGAGAAGGACACCTTGTCCCAGGAAAGCATCTCTCTGCCCCTGAAGGAGGGCGCTCTGTCACAGGAGCATGTCTCTCCGGAGAAAGCCACATTGTCAGAGGAAATCCTTTTGCCCCGGGATAAGGTTTCCGCGGAAGAATCCTCATCCTTGCAGGCCGCCGCTGCGGATGCCGTAGTCCCTACACCGGCACAAGCCTATGCGGCCATGATCGCATTGAAGGATCAGGATGCGTATAAGGAAGGAACGACATGGACCAACGATGAGCCTTATTCGGATTCAACGGGCTACTATAAGTGGAAGGGCGGTCCCCTTGATGGGCACAATATTAGTGCCGTGGGCTGCGTAGCCTTTGCCTTTATACTCAGCGACGCGGCATTCGGCAGTCTGCCCGCAAGGATGTACGCACCGGGCGCTTTTACATTTGAGGACATAAAGGTGGGGGATATCCTGCGGGTAAGCAATGATGCCCATACCGTAATCGTGCTGGAAGTGAACGCTGCGGGCGTGGTGGTGGCCGAGGGGAACATCAGCACCGGAGACCATAAAGGCAAGGTCCATTGGGGACGTGGAATCTCCAAGGAAGAGGTGATGCGCGACACCAGCCATTATATCACCCGCTACCCGGAGGGCTATATCCCGCCCGACGATCCCTCCGCCAGCGAATCGATTGGAAGCGGAACTCTTGACGGAGGCCTCACCTGGAACCTGACAAAGGCCGGGACGCTGACCATCTCCGGCAGCGGCGCCATGCCGGATTTCAGCAGTGCCGCAGAGCAGCCCTGGTACGATAACAGCAGCCAGATTCGGACAGTAATCATCGAAAATGGCGTTACCGCTATCGGAGCCTGCGCTTTCTGGAAATCCGGCGTTCTCGGCGTGGAGATTCCCTCCAGCGTGACGATGATTGGAAACAGCGCTTTCCGAGAGTCGTCAATCATCTCCGTGACCATCCCTTCCGGCGTGAAGACTATCGGCGACAGCGCTTTCCGGGAATGCGCAGACCTTAGTTCGGTGAATGTTTCCGAAGGGGTGGAGAAAATCGACCAGAATGCGTTCCGGGCCTGCCAGAGACTCGCCTCCATCGCTTTGCCTGCCAGCATAGGAGAAGTTGGCGCCGCCGCATTCTTTGACTGCCAGGCACTGACAATCGTGTCATTTGCCCCCGGCAGCAAGCAGGTAAAGCTGGGTGACAATCTGTTTACGCGATGCTACTACCTGACCAAAGTGACGCTGCCCCAAAGCGCAGACCGTATCGGTGACGGCATGTTCCAGAACTGCCTCACGCTTGCCGGGGTCGAAATTCCCCAGGGCGTGGAAAGCATTGGAGCGTCTGCTTTTGCCTCCTGTTCAGCATTTACTACTGTCATAATTCCCGACAGTGTAACGGAAATTGGGATGGCAGCGTTTTCAGCCTGCCCCCTAAAGGACATCTACTTTACCGGCACCGAGGCCCAATGGAACAGCATAAGCAAATCGGCGGATGTTACAGCGGCAATGTCAAAGGCAACTATGCATTTTGAATACAAGCCCGAATCGACGCCAGCGCCCACAGAGACACCAGAGCCCTCGGCATCGCCGGAACCAACAACGACACCGGAACCCTCGGCATCGCCGGAGCCCACCGCAAGACCGGAGCCATCGCCATCGCCGGAACCCACTATGACACCGGAGCCCACACAGGCACCCGCGCCCACACAGGCACCGGAGCCTACGGCGACGCCAGCACCCACGACGACACCGGGCTCCACGGCATCACCGGCACCCACACAGGCACCGGACTCCACACAGGCACCGGACTCCACGGCATCGCCTGCACCTACACAGGCGCCGGGTTCCACGCCATCGCCTGCACCTACACAGGCACCCATTGCCCCCACCTCCACGCCGCCCTCCATGGTCCCCTCCATCTCCGGTGAATCCGGCAAGGAAGGCTGGACGGCTATCAAGGACGAGGCCGCGAACGCTTCCGCCGGAGCGCAAATCAACGTAGACATGAATGGCGCATCCGTTGTGCCCGGCGATGTGCTTGACAGCATGAAGGGACAGGACGTCACCATTTCCTTCGATATGGGAGGCGGAATCGTCTGGACTGTGAACGGTCGGGATGTGACGGCAGACCATGCAAATGATGTGGATTTTTCCGTGCGGACCGGAACATCCCATATTCCACAGAATCTCGTGAGCCAAGTGGCCGGAGACCGCCCGACGATACAGCTCAGCCTGGCTCACAGCGGCGATTTCGGCTACAGCGCCGTCCTTAACATCAATGTGGGGCAGGCTCATGCGGGCTTGTACGCGAACCTTTTCTATTATAACGAAGGTGCTGGCAGGCTTGAATTTGTCACTGGCCACCAGATAAACGATGACGGCATCACGAAACTGACATTTACACACGCCTCTGATTATATTATTGTAGTCAACAAGAAGGCCACCGACGGAAGCAACGGCGGGACTTCCTCCGGAGACAGCGACGAATCCACGGCCGCTGACACCTCGCAGGAGATAGAATCCCGCTCACCCAGGACCGGTGAATTCGACTCCATGGCCAACGAATCCGGCAGTGGCGAACCGCGACCTGAAGGAAACCACCCGAATTTCATGTGGATGCTTCTGATTGGAGCGGCAGGATTGGCAGCGGTGGGAGCCATAACCCGCCTGATTCAAAGGAAAGTAGATAAGGAAGGCATCCGCTGATTCCTGCCAGGAAAAGATTGCAGAGCGAACAAGTTCGCCTGCAATCTTTTTTGGAGTTGTACGATAGTAAAGATATTTGACTTTTTATGGTCAGAGTGTTAGGATGGAAATATGCCATATTGAATGATATGCCGTTGCCTCATAGGCAGCATATATGACTGTCCGTATGAAAAAAACATGTTTATGCATACAATACCGTGCATGACAGAAAAGGAGAGAGAACATGAGCCTGACACAGAATGACAAACTGCCCCACAAAGCTTCCATCATCCAATACTGCGACACCCAGCGCAATCCTATCGCTGTGGAACAGAAACCGCGCCTTTCCTGGCGGATTGCGGATGTCCCGGACGGATATATGCAGACCGCTTATCGGATTCGCGTAGCATCCTGCCGCGAAAAGCTGGCGGAGGCGGATGTCTGGTGCAGCGGTGATGTACTGTCAGACCTATGTGTGGATATCGAACTTCCTGCCACGCTGCAAAGCTCCACCCGCTACTGGTGGGCCGTGGATGTCCGGAATCAGGACGGCACGATGTACAGTTCCCAGGGAGATTGGTTCGAAACCGGCCTCCTGCACCAGGAGGATTGGAAAGGCCAGTGGATTGGCGCAGGCTCTCGCTACAAGAGCAACTGGGCCATGCAGTATCGCAGAGAATTTCTCGTCTGCGGTCAGGTGGTACAGGCAAAGATATATGTCTGCGGCCTGGGCTTCTATGAGCTGACGCTGAACGGGCAGAAGGTGGGGGACCATGTGCTGGATCCCGCCATCACAGAATTCCCCCAGAAAATCCTCTACACAGCCTACGATGTCACCGGACAGCTTCGGAATGGGGGCAACGCGCTGGGAGCCGTGCTGGGCGACGGCTGGTATCATCAGTCCCAGCTTATGGAAGGCGGCGGCATCTATGGAGCCCCCTGCCTGCTGCTGCAGCTTGAAATCACTTATAAAAGCGGTGTTCGGCAGTATGTGGTTTCGGACTGCGGCTGGAAAGTGTGCGAATCCCCGATCACCATGAACAATGTCTATGTGGGAGAGACCTGGGACGGACGGCTGGAGCAGGCTGGCTGGGACTGCTATGGCTATCGGGAAGACGGCTGGTCGGCGGCCGTGCCGGACAATGCGCCCAAGGGGCGCCTGGCCCCTTTACAGATGCCGCCGATTCGGGTGACCGAGGAGCTGAAGCCCATTGCCGTGAATAAACCTCAGGACGGTGTCTATATATTTGACATGGGAAAAAACTTTGCGGGATACGTCCGGCTTGCCGTCTTTGGCACCCCTGGCAACGAGGTAACGCTTCGCTTCGGGGAAGCCGTCACGGAAGACGGCCTGCTGGATGTGGACAGCAGCGGCGTGTTCCACATCCGGGGCGTACAGACGCTGCGCTATATCTTTGGCAGAACCGGCGAAATCGTCTGGGAGCCGAAATTCACCTATTTCGGTTTCCGGTATGTGGAGCTGACCGGGGCACATGCAGAGGTGACGGCCCAGACCCTGACCGGCCTGAAGGTGCACACGGACCTGAGGAGGAAAGCGGATTTTGGCTGCAGCATGCCTATCCTGAATCAGCTTCAGGAAATGTTCCTCAATACCTTCACCTCCAATATCCACGGTATCCCTACGGACTGTCCGGCCCGGGAGAAGGGCGGCTGGACCGGTGATGCCAACATCATATCCGACACCTCCATGGTAATATGGGACGCGCAGCAGTTTTGGGACAAATATGTGGACGATATCGTCACGGCCCACAGGGAGAACGGCGCGTACAATAATGTGGTTCCCGGAAAGCGCACCTGCATGGATACGGTGCCTGCCTGGGGAAGCGCGCTGGTGACCATCCCCTGGAACTGCTATCAGGCATATGGCTGCCGCTCCGTCCTGGAAAAATATTATGACGAGATGGCCGCCTATACCGCTTACATGGAATCCAATACCACGGGCGGCATCCAGAACGACCACCTCTACAAGCTGGCGGACTGGTGCGCTCCCTATGGCTATGATTCCGCAGCCCAATTCACCGAGACGTCTACGGCTTACTATTATCTGAGCCTTCGGATCATGGAAGAGAGTGCCTGTCTCCTGGGAAAAGAAGCGGATACGGAACGTTATGGCTCCACAGCAGAGAAGCTGAAGACAATATTCCTGGAAAAATTCTATGATGCGGAACAGCATTGCTACGGAACCCAGACCTTGACATCCTTCTGCGCGGAGCTGGGTCTTTATCCGGAAGGACAAAAGGCCGCCATGGCCGCCTGGTGTGCCCAAGACATCATAGACCATGGATATCATGTGACCTGCGGGCATATCGGACAGCGCTATATCTACAAACTGCTCTCGGAATTCGGCTATTTTGAGGTGCTGGAGAAGACGCTGAACAGCAGGACCTACCCGTCATTCGGCGCACAGATCGACAGGGGCGCCACCACTCTGTGGGAAACCTTCGAACTGTCCTGTCACGACCAGTCGCTGAACCACCCCTTCAAGGGAGGGTTTGCGCTGTGGTTCTATGAGGACGTGCTGGGCGTGAAAAAGACCTCCCCGGGCTATAAGACCTTCACTGTGAAGCCTGTGGCCTCGCCCATGATTCCCTGGGCAAAAGGGAGATTGGAAACAGTGCACGGAGAGATATCGGTAGATTATAAGCTTGGAAGCCATTTTGTCGTGACAGTGCCGCCCAATACGGAGGCAGAAATCTTCGTGCCCCAAAAGGATGGAGGCTTTGTCAGGTATTCCTTAAAGGGCGGCACTTACGGCCTTACATGACGGAAAGGAACCGGCCGCATCAGGCAAAAACAGAGGGCGATTGCCCTTCTGCCTGACACGGCCGGTTCCCTGCATGGCATTTCTGCGCATCCAGATACTTTCCTAGCCTTTCACAGCCCCTACCATCATTCCCTGGATATAGTACTTCAGGCAGCTCTGGGTAATGATCAAGAGCGGAATCGTCCCCAGGATGAATGCCGCCGTAATCAGCCCAAGGTCGCTGCTTCCCTTTCCCGCGGCATTGTTCAATACAATCTGACAAAACGTCTTCACATCGTCCCCTCCGGTAATCACCACGCTGGGCCACATATAGTCATTGTACATGGCCACAACCACCTGGATGCCCACTGTTATCAGAATCGGCTTAGACAGGGGAAGGCCAATTCGCAGGAATTGCTGCAGGTCGCCCGCGCCGTCGATGCGGGCCGCCTCAAACAATTCACCGGGCATTTCATGGAAAAAGGCCTCCGCCAAAATGATTCCGAAAATCTGCTGCCCCGAAATATACGGGATGATCAGCGCCCAAAACGAGTTCAGGAGCCCCAGCTTTACCACGACACCATAGTTCGGTATGATTGTCAATGCATAGGGAATCATCATGACCGCCAGCACCATGGAATACAGCACCTTTTTCCCCTTGAATCTCATCCGCCCGAACGCATAGCCGCTAAGCGATACCACCATCAGTATCCCCACCAGAGAAGTGCCGCACACAAGCAGGGAATTCAGAATCGGGCGAAAAATGAAGCGGAAAGCTTTCATATAGTTTGTCCAGTAAATCGTGCGGGGCAGCCCGAAAAAGTCATTTGCAATCATGACATTCTGTTTTAATGACATGTTGATCATCAGAAGCAGAGGAAAAAAGGTAAGGAATACCAGCAGAAAAAGTATGATTGTCCGAATTACAGATCCAATTGTTGTTTTTTTCTTCTTTCCCATCTCCTACTCCTCCGTTTTCAGCAATTTTCTCGAGACCACCGTCAGCACCACAATCACCAGCATAATCACCATACCCAATGCGGAAGCGTATCCAAACTGACCGTCTCCAAAAGCCACCTTGTACATCAGCAGGGACGGTATCATCGTAGCATATCCCGGACCACCGCCAGTCATAGCGTAAATCTGGCCAAATCCGGACAGGCTTCCAATCAGCGACAAGGTGAAGATTGTCTTGACATAAGGCTTCAGGTTCGGCACATGGATATAGCGGACTACCTGCATGGATGTGGCTCCATCGATGATTGCAGCTTCATACAGTTCGCCGCTGACCATGTTCAGCCCATTGTGCAGAATCAGGAAATACATTCCAGATATAAACGGAAATCCAGTCAGTATTACACAAATTAATGCAACAGAGCTATCGTTCAGCCAGTTCCTGGTCAAGCCGCTTAAATCAAGCGCGCGCAATAGTGTATTGAAGCCGAAATTCGGATTATACAGATATTTCCACATCAAAGTGACTACCAGTCCCGGTACCAGCATGGGGATGACGAAAGCCATCTTCACGATTTTTCCCACCCGCTCGCTGCGCACAAAGAAAAGCAGCTCCGCGGCCAACAGCGGGAAAAAGATGCTGTTGAACACAGTGGTCACCGTAATGATCAGCTGATTGCGGAAGGATGTGACGAACATTTCGTCATGGAATGCCCGCACATAATTGTCCAGGCCCAGCCAGTGGCTCTTCATCCCGAAAGCAGAGTCCGTGAACGAATCCAGCACAGTCTTCCCAATCGCGTAATATGAAAAAATCGCCATCAGCACAAAGGTAGGCGCGATGAACAGATAAGGCAGTATCCTTGAAAATAAAGACCTCTTCATAAGCTTCTTCCTTTCTTGTATGGATGGAAAGAGGGGAAGCCGCGGACAGCGCTCTGCCCGTACCGGCCTCCCCCCTATAAAATCACTCCTTCGGCTCGTCTGGCGTGGTGGGATCTAAATCGAATCCTCCGGTGTCAATCATGTCCTGCACATAATTCTTACAGAGCGGATCGACGCCCTGGAGATACTCCGCCGAGGTGATTTCTCCCTTGCAGAACTTGTTCATGTAATCATAGTATAAAGGCTTATCCGCGCTCCGGTAGGTCTCTCCGATTCCCAAAAAGCCCTCGAATCCGGCACAGGAAACCGTTTCAAATCCGGCTAGGAGCTGCTCCAGCTCCGGATCCAGCGTAACGCCCTTGATGATGCAGGGCCCCTGCACGAAGTTGCCATTGTTCAAGGTCTCTTCGAAGCACATCTTTGCTCCGTCCTTGGAATACCAGAACTTATAGAAATCCTTGATGCGGGCCAGATGATCCGCATCCTCCGTCCCCACGATGCTCATGGCATTTCCCAGGGCCCACAGACCGCGAAGCTGCTCTCCCACACCCTCCGGAGGATTCTCGAAGCGTTCAATCTGTGTCGTGGCCCACTCGAACTTCATGTCATCGGGAAGTGCATTGGTATCGCTCAGGATGAGTCCCGCATTGAAGCTGGCCTGATACAGAAGCGGCGAAATCTGGCTTTCAAAATCGGTGATGGCCTGGGTGCTGTCCGCTGCGATCCAGTTGTCCGGGAAGTACTGTGCTACCTGATAGAAGGTATCAAGAATCTGACGGTTCGTCTCGTTGTCATAGGAATTCTCGGTCTTGTACTTCAGCTGGCGCTCTGTGCTGCGAACCAGATATTTGTCACACATGGGATTGCTTTCGTCATATGCGAAATCTACGTTCGCAGACATGGTCTCCTCGTTCCAGATTGCGTCGCCAGGCTGTGCCAGATACGCTGCTGTGTCCATCGTTCCCCTGTAGAACGCATCCGAGAGCGTGGCAATCATACGGTACGTTTCAGGTCCCGCTGAAAGGGGTACGTTATATCCCGCTTCCTTCAGCTTGCCACAGACATCCACCAGCTGTTCCCAGGTGGTGGGAGCTTCCAGGCTCAGCCCGTCCAGAATCGTCTTGTTATAATATAGCGCGAACCCAATCCGGTCAAAGGGCAGGAACCCAAGGCATACACCACCGCTTCCGTCAAAAGCCTCCTGCAGGTCCTTCTCCTCAAAAGCATCCCGGACCTTTCCGTTGTTATAGGGGTTCTCCTCATCCAGCATATCCGTCATGTCGTAGACGAAGCCCTTGCTGACGGCCACCTCCATGTTTCCCGTCGTAGCCGCCGCCAGGAAATTGCCGTGGACGATATCCGGCGCGTTCTTCCGGTCTCCCTCCATGGATGTCATCATCTTCGTCATGTACGAATCGTTGTCCGCAATGACGTCCACCACTACCTTCGTTTCCGGATGCAGCTTCATGTACTCTTCCGCCAGCTTCTTCTCTCCGGCCGTGTAGAAGTTGTTGATGACACAGAGCGTAATGGTATCCTCCTTGCTTGTATCCCACTCCGCGTCTGTCGCCTCTGACACATCCGGTGCTTCAGCCCCCGATGGATCTGCGTCTTCTTCGGAATTTTCCGCTTCCGATGCCGAAGCGCTGCTTTCTTCCTTGTTGCCGTCGGCTGATGTCTGTCCGCCCGTGTCGCCGCCGCAGCCTGTCAGGGCTCCTGCCACAAGGACTGCCGACAGAAGCATTGCCAAAAAACGTTTTTTCTTCATTTTCTTTTCCTCCTTTTGGCCTTTCGGGCCTGATTCATCAGTAGTCCGTAACCGCGCCAGGGAAACAGATGATATCGATATTTTGTAAAATATCTGTACGATATTTTTAAATACATCTATTACTACCCTGTATTTCAGTTATTGCTCCTCTTTTTATCACAATTTTATAGTAAAAAACAGTAAATATACTGCTCAGGAAGAAAGACTGCTGACTATTTAGTTATTTTAATTTACCATATGTGTGCAATAATGTCAAGAAAATAATCTCCCGTGTTTAGAAGTTAGCACCATAATCTTTAGGAGCAGACCGACACCCAAAACC
>CAMQOJ010000131.1 GCA_947003375.1 uncultured Lachnospiraceae bacterium | reverse complement strand
AGGCTGTTGAAAAGGCCGTGCAAAAGGCTTTGGAGAAGACGTTGGAAAAAGCGAAGAATACGACGCCTCCACCGACTGCGGATGAAGTCGCAAAAATTAAAGAAGAACTGGAAAAATTGCATTCGGACTGGAATACGAATGTGTATAATTTGGATGACACAAAAGCATCGCTGAAAAATGTGGAGAGCGAGCTGATAATTGATGAGAATGGCAATGTCACAGGCTTGGCGAAGGAAAAAAAGGAAGCCATTAAAAAGAAATACATGGATGCCTATAACATGTATGAGAAATTGAAGGATGTTGATTCGGAAAAGGAAAATAAGAAGCAGGCAGCTACGGATGCCGAGATTAAGCTGAACGGTGTAACTTATACCTCCAACAAAAATACCTTCGACATCAACGGCCTGACCCTGACTGTCAGCGCGACTACAGCCAAAGGCGAGAGCGTCACCATCACCACCGAAGACGACACCAACGGCATCTACGACATGGTGAAGAACTTCTTCAAGGAGTACAATGCCGTCATCAACCAGATGGATAAGCTCTACAACGCGGAAGCCGCCAAGGGCTATGAGCCTCTCACCGACGAGGAGAAGGAGGCCATGTCCGATTCCCAGATTGAGGAATGGGAGAACAAGATTAAGGACTCCATCCTCCGCAAGGACAGCACCCTGAGCTTCTTCGCCAGCGAAATGAAGCGTATCATGATGGAAGGCGTGGAGATGGAGGACGGCAAGAAGATGTACCTCTCCAACTTCGGCATCGGCACCCTGAACTACTATGTCGCCAAGGACAACGAGAGATACGCCTACCATATCGACGGCGACCCGGATGATGAGAATACCGCCAATAATCCTGACAAGCTGAAGTCCATGATTGCCAATGACCCTGACACAGTGGTATCCTTCTTCACCAAGCTTTCCCAGAAGATGTCAGACAAGATGTTCGAGATGATGAAGAGCGAAGAGGGCGTCAGCTCTGCCATGACTGCATACGAAGACAAGAAGATGCAGAAAGAGTACGACGACTATACCGCGAAAATCAAAGAATTGGAAAAGAAGCTTGCAGATTACGAAGATAAGTGGTATGCTAAATTTGCGGCAATGGAAACAGCCCTGGCCAAGATGCAGAACAATGCCAGCGCTGTGACGTCCCTGCTGGGCGGCTGATGATAGGAATGTCTTTAATCATGAAGCGCACAGCCCGGTGGAATCTGATTCCGCCGGGCTGTGGCTGGCAATTTCAGACAATTGGCGGCACCCGGTAAGGATAGCGGAAATGATGAAAGGCGAGGTGCAATATGGCATTACCCAATGCGTATGGACAGTACAACAACAGTAAGATTTTGACCGCTTCTCCGGCAGAACTGACGCTGATGCTTTATGAAGGTGCGATTAAATTCTGCAATATAGCGATTGCGGCCATAGAGGAGAAGGATGTCGAAAAGACACACACGAACATAAGGAAGGTAGAGCGCATCATCGACTATCTCCGCCAGACATTGGATATGAAATATCCGGTTGCGGAGCATTTTGAGAGGATATACACTTATCTGAGCCAGAGATTGATTGAGGCCAACATAAAGAAGGAGAAGGAAATCCTGGAGGAGATAAACGGACATCTGCGCATGCTTCGGGACACATGGAAAGAAGTCATGAAGAAAGGCAGGGAGTAGAGGGGATGACAGAAAATTATCTGACCCTTCTGGAGGAAAGCCTGAAGAAGAAACTGCAGGTCATGGCTGAAATCCAGCAGTATAATCTGCGCCAGCAGGAGCTATTCCAGTCCAACAGCGCGGACATAGATAAGTTTGATGACTATGTCGAGGAAAAGGGTGCCCTGATTGACAGGCTTAGTGCCCTGGACAGCGGCTTTGAGAAGCTCTATGCCAAGGTGGCGGAGCAGCTGCAGGGGAACCGGGAGCAGTATGCGGTCCAAATCAAGCGGCTGCAGGGTCTGGTCGCGGAGGTCACGGACACCAGTGTGCAGATTCAGGCCCAGGAAGCCCGCAACAAGAAGCTCATCGAGGACTATTTCCGCAAAGAGCGGGATGGGATACGGAACGGGCGGAAGTCTTCCAAAGCAGCTATCAACTATTACAGGAATATGAGCAAATCGGCCGTTATGCCCCCTCAGTTCCTGGACAGCAAGAAATAACGGCGGCATGAAGCAGAGGGCTATTGCGAGGAAGAAGCGATAGCCACTTTGATTTTTAGAAAAATTTCACTATGGCCTAAATTATCCGGAACAGATATCCGATATACATATCAAGTGAATTGGCTAAATGATGGGAGGGCTGTCATTTTTATGTGCTTTGCTTAGTTGGCATCCGGCAGTCGTTCAGCTGATTTGATAAAAAGCAAGAGGCGAGCCGCTTCTGAGGCGGCAGTTATTCAAGGAGGAATAGGACTATGGGAATGATAGTAAAACACAACCTTACGGCAATGAATTCCAACAGGATGTTGGGGCTGACCACTGCCTCTCAGGCGAAAGCCACGGAGAAGCTGTCTTCCGGTTACAAGATTAACCGTGCGGCTGACGATGCGGCAGGCCTTGCCATCAGCGAGAAGATGAGGAAGCAGATTAGGGGCCTTACCCAGGCTTCTTTGAATGCACAGGATGGCATCAGTGCAGTACAGACTGCAGACGGTGCGCTGAACGAAGTGCATGATATGGTTCAGAGACTGACCGAACTGGCTGTAAAGGCTGCCAACGGCACTCTGTCCGAGAGCGACAGGGATGCGGTGCAGAATGAGGTTGACCAGTTGGTGGCGGAAATCGACCGCGTATCTACTACTACGAAATTCAATGAGACATATCTGCTGAGGGGCGCTAACGGCAGCGTGTCGGGCAGCCTGACGTATACGAAGGCGGCGGCCAGCCTTAACGTCACGACAGGGTTTTGGCAGACGAATAGCTATGGTGCTGGTAATGCTAAGGGAAAATTTATACAGACTGATCCCCAGACAGGAACATCAAGGCTGGTATTTGGAGATTCCTTCAAGGGAGTGTTGGCATCCGATACATTTACTAATGGCACTAATAAAATAAAGTTAACAGGAGCGGCAGCTACAAATACGAATTTTAGCGGCAGGCAGATTCAGGTAGGCAATACCGTATATGTTTTGGTGGAAAGTACGTCTGCGAAGAACACTAAGGCGGATAAAGCCAGTGCCAGTGCCGTTGTAAAGGCCATTAATGATGCAAAGCTTACGGGCATTGGTAATGGCGCTACTACAACAGCGGTAAAAGCATTCACCAGCATGGATTCGATGATATCCGCTATCCGTCGTCAGCATAGTTCGGATATTAAGTCCATCACATCATATTATGATGACGTGCTGGGGACGATTGCTCTGAAGTGTGAAGCTTTCGCGGATTTGAACGATGCCATAGATGTCAGCCTCCACGTAGGTACTGACTCATCCAATGACAACAAGATCTACATGAACATATCTCAGCTCAGCGCCAGAGGCCTTGGACTCAACGGCCTGATGATGAATGGAGACGATGACGATGCCGCGACCCAGGCCATCGACATCATCGCGGATGCCCTCCAGAAGGTATCCAACCAGCGCGCGTCCCTGGGTGCCATCCAGAACCGTCTGGAGCACACCATCGCGAACCTGGATAACGTAGTGGAGAACACCACCAGTGCCGAAGCATCTATCCGTGACACGGATATGGCCAGCCAGATGGTTGAATACTCCAACAACCAGATTCTGGCCCAGGCCGGCCAGGCCATGTTGGCCCAGTCCAACCAGGCTACACAGGGTGTGCTGTCCTTGTTGCAGTAATCAGCATAAGTTTAGAATTACGGCAAAGAAGCCGCATTTGCGCCATTGGGTGCGGATGCGGCTTTTTCATGCAATATGCCTTTTATTGGCTTGTGGAGGGATTGGGGGCATGATATAATATCTTCATTCTGGACAAAAAATATCCAGACGGCAATCTGACCGTGTTCGCGTATGAATATAATTGCATTTTGCGGGGAATAAACAATGGGGACTACAAACGAGGATTTTTATGATGCCGCCATTAGGCACTGGATAGACGGGGAAATATTAGAGGAACAGGAAGAGTATGATAATGCAGTGTGCATGCAGGGGTTTGCTGCTGAATGTGCTTTAAAGGCAATACTGAAAGTTGGCTGCCCTGATGATATCGTTAGGAAATACAGTCATTATGGAAAGGAACTATTCCGCGATGTGGTTATGATGCTGTCCGGAGATATCCATTTGGCGGCAATGACGAATCCGGCTACAGGACTAAGATTGTCGCAGATAGTTCTTCCGGATATTTTGTTCCGAAACCATCCGGAGAGAAGATATTATATGGATGGAAAATATTCTAAAGAAGATGCTGAACAATGCCGCAATGCTACAGACAGTCTGATAAGGGAGATAACAAGTCTGCGCCTGGATGGGTATATGGAGGATGAACATGGTCGTATTTAACAATACATTAGATATCGCACTGCAAATTGTCTGTACATGGGAAAAAAAGGATATCTTGACACAAGTTACCATAATCAGGGATGTCTATGGAAAAGTGTCCTTTCTTATGAATAATATGCAATCCGTATCTGCGGGAGAGGAAGCGGATTTTAAGCTGGCATTGGAACGGGATATGGGGGGATTTTTCAGTGGAAGGATATTCTGGAAAAAGCAATCAGGCGGATTGAAGCACTCGGCTGCAAGGGTGAAGCCGATAATAGAACTGATAGAGACAGAACGCAAATGGTGGAAAAAAGAGGGGGACATCGAATTTTACATTTCTGAGCGCCCTATCGCAAAAAAAGCCTGGATTGCTGACAGAAGCTCTCAGGAATCCGTTTGGCCATATGAAGAGGCAGTCTCTGAAAATGGCACTAAAGTTGTCACATTCTATTCTTTTAAGGGTGGCATGGGGAGGACGACAGCGCTGGCGGGAGTTGTCCTGTCGCTCGTAAAACAGGGGAAGAATGTTTTGATGGTGGATACGGATATTGAAGCGCCTGGGCTTGCAACACTCTTCTTTGAGGAGGAAGCAATTGAAAGGGGAGTTCTGGACTATCTGATTGAGCGCAATCTGGACAGTGCCGTGAGAATAGAAGACTATGTGCTGGATGTGGTCGATCCGGCATTGCTTTCCGAAGAAGACGGCCATCTGTTCCTGATGTCTGCGGGGAAGGTGGATCGCCATTACTTGCAGAAGCTGGCTCGTATTGATTACCAGGACAACAGGGAAAATTATTTGAGAGATTCTATGGCGACTCTATTGAAAGATATCAGGGAAAGCTACAGACCGGATTATATTTTGGTGGATGCCAGAGCCGGATTCCATGATTTGGGCGGCGTGACAGTGACGCAGCTGCCCCATGGTGTGGTGTTGTTCGGCAATGACAGCAGACAGTCGTGGGATGGTACTGTACAAGTGCTGCGTACCATAGCAGAAAGGCATACAGCAGATTTCCCTGTTATGATTGTGGATACGATGTGTCCCAAACGCATGGCACCCGAATTTGCTGCAGCAAGAGAGCGTTTTATCCAAAAGTCCCATGCCATTTGTGTGGAAAACTATTATGATGCGGATGTAGGGATACCAGGAATAGAGGCGGTAGGGGAGGCACATTATCCGGAAATGGTCCCATTCAATGACGAGCTTCTACAGGGAATCGAACTATATTCTGACGGTAGCCAGGAGGGGAACCGGAAGGTAGAGGCCTATAAAGAAAGTCTGACTGGTGAGACTTATAGTCGGATTGCCGATCGTATGGAAAGCTGGTTTGGAAGCTGAGACATGCAGCGCGTATGAGGTGCAGATATGGAGATTGAGGCAAAAAATGTGATTTTAAGAGGAATTTCGGAGTGCGCACCCGAAAACGGTGCAGGAGAGGATGAACCCCAAGAGACGATTCTGCAGAATTTCCTGCCGCTTAGAAGTTACGGCAAACTGGCGGATCCCAAAGTCTTCCTGATCACTGGCGGCAGAGGTTCTGGAAAATCGGAACTGTTTCGTGTGCTGACTTCTTGCAGCGGGCTTGAGCATGTCATAAGCGATAAAGACAGGAAGCGATATACCGGCTTGAAAAAGGGGGAATTCCTGGTGGGATATATCGCCACCGGTGCTGAATCGAAGGCATTTCCTTCCCAGGGCATCTGCGATGAACTTCTGAAAAAGGAGAAGCCGGAACGATTGGCTTCCTTTTGGGGAGGGCTTGTATGTGCTGTGCTGCTGCGCCGATTTGCAGACGATATGGATGTGAAAGAACTGGCGGATCGATATTTCGGCAGCAAATTGAGAGAGGAATTACAGAACCATGGCAGTGAAGTGTCCAGATGGTGGAAAGAAATGGATACCCAAAGAGAAAAATGGGAAAGCTTTCTGGACAAAGCCGATGACTGCCTTGGGAAGAAAGGAAAATCCGTTTCTATTGTATATGATGAGCTGGATCGTATCTGCAGCAGCTATGGAGACCTGTTTTCCTATATCAGGAGTCTGCTGGACTTCTGGTTTCAGCACAATAACAGACTGGCCAATATCAAGACGAAGATTTTTCTGCGAAGCGATTTATATAAGGCTAAGGCGCTTCAGTTTGTAGATGCGTCGAAAATGAGGGCTTATCATCTGGAACTGAGCTGGGACACATTGTCGCTATACCGTTTATTGGTGAAGCGTATGGCAAATGCCGGAATAGAGCGATTGACGGTTTACTTGCAGGAAGTGCCGGGACTGCTTTCCGGAGAAAAGGACAGTGCCATAGGATATCTGCCTGGCAATTCGGAGGCAGCATATGAATGCCTGGTTGAAAAAATGATAGGAAAGTATATGGGCAAAGTACCAAAGCGAGGGGTAAGCTACGCCTGGGTGCCGAACCATATTCAGGACGCCAATGGACAGGTGGCGCCCAGACCCTTTTTGAAATGTTTCGTGCTTGCCGCCAAGGCGATGCTGGAACATGCGGATGATATCGCGGCGCTGGAGGCGGACAGGATTTTGGCGCCTTCCAGACTGCAGGGCGCACTGGGGGAGGTATCCATAGATCGTGTTCGGGAACTGGTCAATGAAGAGTACAGATGGCTGCAGAATCTCATAAACCGCTTAAAGGGCAAGGAGATGCTGATGGAGAGGGAGGAATTTCTGGATTACCTCTCTCCCGAACATTGGCAGGAAGAAAGGGACAGGCTGCCCGGGAAAAACAGCTTTGAGATTTTGCAGGCGTTGTTGGAACTGGGAATCGTGATGCAGTCCCCGGACGGAAGAATCAATGTGCCGGAGCTCTACCTATACGGTTTTGGGTTAAAGCGAAAGGGCGGCATTAAGCGGCCGAAATAACATAGTTGTGAGACAGCATAGAAAAGGAAAAAACATGGAACAGATGAACAAGCAAATCCTGCTGACAATTTCAATCCTGATCTCCAACCGCCCGGACACCGTTCGCAGATGTCTGGACTCCGTAAAGCCCCTTCTGGCGCAGCTGCCCGCGGAGCTGATCCTGACGGATACGGGGTGCGGGGACGAGGTGAGGGCCATCATCGAAGAATACACGGATCAGGTCATCGATTTTGAGTGGTGCGGGGACTTCTCCGCGGCGCGCAACGCAGGGCTGGAGCGGGCAAAAGGAAAATGGTTCCTGTACCTGGACGATGACGAATGGTTCGAGGACGTAGCCCCCATTGTCCGTTTCTTCAATTCCGGAGAATACCAGGCATATGGATTCGGGCTCTACGCCCAGCGCAACTATATGGACTTCCAGGGCGCGGAATATGCGGATCTGCTGGTCAGCCGTATGATTCGCCTGGAGCCGGACATCCGCTTCGTCTACAGGATCCACGAGAGCTTCAACAGGGCCCCGGGGCTGCCGAAGAAGCTGGATGTCTATGTGCACCATTACGGCTATGTCTATCGGGATGAGGAGGAGCGCCGGGCCCATGCCATGCGCAACATCAGCCTGCTGAAGGAGGAAATGGAAGCGGAGCCGCGCAACATGCGGCATGCCATGCAGCTGGCCCAGGAGTACAACTCCATAGGCGACAGGGAGGCCTCCCTGAGGGTTTCCCTGGACAGCATCGCGAAGGCAGGGACAGGGGCGGTAGAGAATGGGCACTGCCTGGCTTCCCTGTATGCCAATGAGATCAACTGCTACATAGAGCTGGGGCGGTTCGAGGATGCCGTCAGGAGAGGGGAGCAGCATCTGAAGGACAGTTCTGTCGACAGGCTGGCCAAAGCACTGATTGCCGGAGGGCTCACCACGGCATATATGGAACAGGAGGCCTACGGAAAGTGTCTGGAGCGGGCGGGAGACTACTGGAATGCCTATCAGGAATATCGACAGGATGATGAAAGATTCACGGAATTCGAGACGCCTGTCACCAATACCTGTTTCCACGAGAGACGTCTTGCCATGATTTTGAACAATGGCGCGAGAGCCGCCATCCGTCTCGGTAAGGATGACCTGGCATGGCAGTGGTTCCAGAGAATCGGCTGGGAGGATGCGAAGCCTTATGTAGACGCGCGGATGATCATGGACATCCTGGAGCGGATGCTTTCGGCAGAGGAAACCGGGAGGGGATATTATAGAAAGATGTGCGGCATTCTGCTGGATTATGAGGATTTTGGGGGATTCGTCCTGCAGACCATGATGGACAACTGCGGGCAGGGAGGGACATTCGAGGACAGGATCCAGGCCGCCGCCGTATACGGGGAGGTGGCTGGAGAGCACTGGTTCCTGAAGCTGGCCAGGCTGACTGCCGCAGGATTTTTCGGGGATGGAGAAGGCCGGAGGGCGGGGAGCCAGGGAAACTATAGCCCGGAGGAAGCAGAGGGAACCGCGGCAGAAATCTGGAATGTGATGGAAGAGAGCATGCCCATGATGAAAGCGCTGGATCTGCCGGAAACTGTGAGGCGCCTGGGTGGAGACAATGGGAGAGCGCTGGCTCATGTCCCGTTCCTGCGCTGGGAGAGAGGTGCGGAATGGTATTTCAGCAGATACGCCTGGAGGGAGGCCGCCTGGTGGACGGAGCGGTTTGCCGATACGGTGGACTGGGACAGCCCGCGTATGCTGGTCTGGAGGGCAGGCTGCGGCATCAGCCGGGCAAGCGGAGAAGCCGCGGCGATGGACAAGGCTGGCGCAGAGGGGATGGCATCGGAGGAAAAAGGCGGTGCGGGCATACAGGAGAATGGGGAAACAAGGAGCAAAACGGAAGGCGGCAGCGGGATTCCCACGGAAGTCCCGGGAACCATGGAGGGCATCATCGAGGGGCTCAGGGAATACGCCGCATGCCGGACAGCGCTCTGTGAAAGGATTTACCGGCCGGAAATCATTCAGGACATGCCGGAGATGCTCCCCGAAGAGTACCGCGGTGCATACGCCATAAGCAGCCTGTTGGAAATGACGGAAAAGCAGCAGTATGCCCAGGCGGTGAACGTCATCCGGGAGATTCGTGAACTGCTGCCGGGGCTGGACGGTATCATGAAACAGTACCTGATATGGCTGGACGCCCGGATGGAACGGCAGCAGCAGGAGTCCAGACAGGCGGCCGGGGAATTCCAGGTTCTCGCAAGGCAGATAAAAGTCAAAATACGCGCACTCATAGAG
>CAMQOJ010000130.1 GCA_947003375.1 uncultured Lachnospiraceae bacterium | reverse complement strand
TAATGCAAGACGATAATTTACATTTATAACAGATATAATATTTATTGATTTTACTTATGATACGAAATATAGTATAATAGCATGGCAAAGGGAGATGATAGGATTCGGCCAGCCGGGAATTCGCGGCGCGTCTACGTGTGGGAAGCCAACGGATGCCGCTCCCTGTGCGGGAGTGTGGAATGAAACAAAGATGGAGGACATCCTGCCGCCAAAAGGCAGGGAATGGAGGAGAATTATGGTCAAGGCGATTGTAGGGGCCAACTGGGGCGATGAGGGAAAAGGCAAGATTACGGACATGATGGCACAGGAGGCGGATATCGTCATCCGTTTCCAGGGCGGTGCCAACGCGGGGCACACCATCGTGAACGATTATGGGAAGTTCGCGCTGCACACCCTTCCGTCCGGTGTATTCTACAGCCATATCACGAATGTCATCGGCAATGGGGTGGCGCTGAACATCCCGCTGCTGTTCGGGGAGGTCCAGTCCCTGGTGGAGCGGGGCGTGCCTGCCCCCAAGCTGCTGGTGTCCGACCGGGCGCAGATCGTGATGCCCTATCACATTCTGCTGGATCAGTACGAGGAGGAGAGGCTGGGCGGGAAGTCCTTTGGCTCCACCAAATCCGGCATCGCGCCCTTTTATTCCGACAAATACGCGAAAATCGGTTTCCAGGTCAGCGAGCTTTTTGACGAGGAGCTGTTGGAAGAGAAGACCCAGCGTGTCTGCGAGCTGAAGAACGCGCTGCTGGAGCACTTGTACCACAAACCTGTAATCAGGCGGGAGGAGCTTCTGGAAACGCTGCATTCCTACAGGGACATGGTAGCGCCTTATGTCTGCGATGTGTCCGCGTTTCTGGACAAATCCCTCAGGGAGGGCAGGACCATACTGTTGGAGGGGCAGCTGGGCACCCTGAAGGATCCGGACCACGGCATCTATCCCATGGTGACGTCCTCCTCCACCCTGGCGGCCTTCGGCGCGATTGGGGCAGGGCTGCCTCCCTATGAAATCAAACAGATTGTGACGGTATGCAAGGCGTATTCCTCCGCAGTGGGCGCGGGAGCCTTTGTGTCCGAGCTGTTCGGCGACGAGGCGGAGGAGCTGCGCCGCCGGGGCGGAGACGGCGGGGAGTACGGCGCCACCACCGGACGGCCCAGGCGGGTGGGATGGTTCGACTGCGTGGCCTCCAGGTACGGATGCCGTATGCAGGGCACTACCGACGTGGCTTTTACCGTGCTGGATGTGCTGGGCTATCTGGACGAGATTCCTGTGTGCGTGGGATATGAGATTGACGGGGTTGCCACCAGGGACTTCCCGGTGACCAGCAAATTATCCAAGGCGCAGCCTGTGCTGAAAACCATGCCGGGCTGGAAATGTGAGATCAGGGGCATCCGCAGATATGAGGACTTGCCGGAGAACTGCCGGAACTACATCGAATTTATTGAAGAGCAGATTGGATATCCCATCACTATGGTCAGCAACGGCCCGGGCAGGGACGACATCATCTACAGGGAGTCGCCGCTGGCGCGGTAAGGGAGCCATGGTCGGAAATCTGGAGTATTTCAAGGTATTTTACTATACCGCGAAGTTAGGGAGCGTTACCGGGGCTGCGAATGAGCTCTCCATTTCCCAGCCTGCCGTAAGCCAGTCCCTGAAGGCGCTGGAACGGAGCCTTGGCGTGTCCCTGTTCCAGCGCGCTTCCAAGGGCGTCAGACTTACCGGGGAAGGGCAGCTTTTGTACGCCCATGTGGAGAAGGGCTATGAGGAGATAGAGAGGGGCGTGGAGAAGGTGAGGCAGATGCTGAACCTGGAGCTGGGGGAGGTGCATATCGGCGCCAGCGACATGACGCTGCGCTTTTATCTGTTGCCTTTTCTGGAGGAGTTCCATGAGCGGTATCCCGACATCAAGGTCAGCGTGGCCAACGCGCCCACCCCGGAGACCCTGAAGCTCCTGCGGGCGGGGGAGATAGACTTCGGCGTGGTGAGCACCCCTTTCCCGGAGGAAAGGGATATCAGCGCGGAAACGGTCAGGGAGATAGAGGACGTGTTCGTGGCCGGACGCAGGTTCATCTCATACAAAAATAAGATGTTGGATCTCCAGGAGCTGGAGAAGCTGCCGCTGATCTACCTGGAGGGGAGCACCAGCACCAGGGCTTACATGGACGCCTATCTGGCCGAGAACGGCGTGGCGGTGCAGCCGGAGTTCGAGCTGTCCACCAGCGACATGATCGTACAGTTCGCCCTGCGCAACCTGGGGATAGGCTGCGTGGTCAGGGATTTTGCCACGGAGGCCTTGGACAGCGGGCTGCTGTTCGAGCTGAGGTTCAATAAAATGATACCCAAAAGGCAGTTCTGCGTGGTCACCAGCCGGAAAGGCCCCCTTGGGGCGGCTGCCGGGAAGCTGCTGGAAATCATGCGGGGCGTGTGAGGATGGAACAGGAGAAGAGCATGATTCGAAATATTATATTTGATATCGGCAATGTGTTGACGGATTTCAGATGGAAAGAGTTCCTGGCGGACAAGGGCTTCGATGAGGCCATGGTAAGGCGCATCGCGAAGGCTTCCGTCCAGTCCCCGGTCTGGAATGAAATCGACAGGGGCGTCTGGAGCATGGAGGAACTGATGCAGGCCTTCATCCATCAGGATCCGGAGATTGAGGAGGAGCTGCGCAGGGCTTACGGCGACATCACCGGAATGGTGACGAAGCGGGCTTATGCCATCCCCTGGATTCAGGAGCTGAGGGCAAGGGGGCAAAAGGTGTACTATCTGTCCAATTTCTCGGAGAAGGCCTATGAGGACTGCGCGGATGCCCTGGACTTCCTGCCCTATACGGATGGCGGCATCCTGTCCTATCAGGAGAAGCTGGTGAAGCCCGACCCGGAGATCTACAGGCGGCTGCTCTCCAGATATTCGCTGGAGGCTCAGGAGAGCGTGTTCCTGGACGACACGGCTGCCAACGTAGAGGCGGCGGAAAGACTGGGGATCCACGGCATCTGTTTCCGGACGAAGGAGCAGGCGGAGGAAGAGCTGCGGGGGCTGGGGGTCTGCTGAGCGCCCATGCGAAAGGCTGTTCTGCAGTATGTGGAGCCTACGAATTGCCGGGGCGGGGAGGAGTTGGCCCGGAGTCTGCGGCCTGCGGGCCGTTGGCATCGGAAGGGGCCTGGGCCGGATTGTCCGGGTCGCCGATGGCGGATTTTCCTGTAAGCCTGCCGTGCATCCAGGAGTAGATCCAGATGACCAGGGGCAGGGCGAAGGTGGGGAAGAGGCAGATTCGGGACCGTTTTGCGGACTGGGAGCTGTCTGCGATAGCCGTGACCAGCGTGGCGACATACAGGAGCACCAGCAGCACGACGCCGACCAGGGCGACGATCTGCCGGGAGCTCCATGAGCTCCTTTTCCTTTTCGGGCTTTCTTTACTCGATTTTTCCATAGGTTCATTCATAGATTCATTCATGATTTCTCTCATAGCTTCCTCGTTTCTGTAGGTTTTCCTTGATTGTAGCATGTCCGGCCCCGGTTGGCAACAGGGGATGGGCCGATGGGATGATCGGGGCTCCTGCCGTTGACAATTCCTTCAAAATGCGCTACCTTAAATACATGAGCGTAGCAAAGCCCTTCCCGGGGATGCGTTTCCGGAAAGGAGCCTACCAGGTAAGCGGGGGGATTTCTATGAAAAGAGCTATAAATAATACCATATTCACTCTACTGTTCCTGATTTTATGTTCTTCCACCGCGCTTTTTGCCTATCTGTATTTCTTCCAGCCCGGGGAGAGGGACCTTTCCGGGGAGTGGGATGCCGAGCTGGACATGAGCGGCCGGGCCGCTGTCACGGCTCTCGACTGGCTGCAGGACATAGAGGGCGTCTCCATCTCCCTGGAGGAGATGGAATCCTACATGCAGGGTTTGACCGTTCGGGTCAACCTGAATTTTCAGGAATCTGCCCACTCGGAGGGAACCTTCCGGTGCGGCGTCCTGCCGGAAAGCTACGAGGCCTGCAGCCAGGCGGCCTATGAGGCGTTTGCCCTGGCATTCCAGTCGCTTCTGGCTGAGAGGCTGCGCATGGCAGGATACACGGGCAGCACGGACGGGGAAAGCATCGAGGCCCTGGTGAACGAGACATTCGGCATGTCCACCGTGGCCTACCTGACGACCTGCGGCCCGGCCCTGCTGCCCTCCCTGGAGGAGCTGCAGGCGCAGTATGACGGCAGCGGCACCTATACGGCCCTGGAGGGCGTCCTTACCAGGCAGTTCGATGCTGGCGGGCCCGGGGCTGTCCGGACAGAGCGCTATATCCGGAAAGGACCGAACCTGATTCTGTCCGGGGAGGCGGAGGATGCTTCGGGCACCGTCTCCCTGGGCTCCGCCGAGACGCATTATCCCGTGATATATACCTTGAGCCAGGCCGAAAACAGGTAACAGGCAACCGATTTCAGCGCCAGGCCCGGTTTAGGGCGGTGGCGGCTGCCGGGGCGTGGCCTCCGGAAAGAGAAAGGAGTCTAGATGAAAACAATCCTGCAGAAAATAAGCGTCCTATTGCTGTGCGCGATTCTGATATGTTCCGCCCTGCCCTCCAGGGCAGTGGCCGGCTACCAGATTCCCGGAGCCTGCCAGGTGCAGACGGAGTCGGGCACCGCTGCGGTAAAGACCCTGGACTGCGATTACGACAACAATACCTACCTGTCCCTGCGGGATGCGGCCATGGCGCTGAACGGCACGGAAAAATCCTTCTCTCTGGATGTGGCGTCAAATGCCGTCTCCCTGAACTTGGGAGAGGCCTATGCGCCTTTGGGAGGGGAGAACGCCCCCTGGGGAGAGGAGGAGCTTCCGGATGCCTCCCTGCGGAGGAATGAATTTACGCTAAACGGGGAAAAAGTATTCTACTATACCATAATCATGATGCTGCCCTCGGGCTATTATGACTGTTTCATGATGGCCGCGGATCTGGCCATGATTCTGGATGCGGATGTCACGGCCCCCGGCGCGGGAATCCTGCAGATCAATACCCGGGAGCCTTTCCGGGTCTCTCCTGAGGCTTTGGAACAGGCCGGTTATTTCTATGGGGTCAACAGCGTGCTGGCGGGAGACGCCACCACCGGGGAAATCTATTACCAGTATCAGGCCGATGCCCCATACCCGATTGCCAGCACCTCCAAGCTGATGACCTGTCTGATGGCCATGGAAGCCATATCGGCAGGGCAGCTCGCACCGGAGCAGTCCGTCACCATCTCCCAGTCCGCCCAGATGCTGGCGGAATCCTCGGACGGTGTGATCCCGCTGAAGGCAGGGGAGCAGATTACCGTGCAGGAGCTGCTGACAGGCGCCCTGCTGCCCTCCAGCAATGAGTGCGCCCTGTGTCTGGCGGAGGCCATCGCGGGCTCGGAGGAGGCGTTCGTGAGGATGATGAACCAGAGGGCGCTGGAGCTGGGGCTCACCCAGGCGGTGTTCTACAACAGCCACGGTCTGCCCGCCTACACGGAAGACCCGGTTCCCGCAAAGCGTCAGAACCGCATGAGCGCCCAGGACATGTTCCGGCTGGTGTCTTATATGCTGAAGGTATATCCCCAGGTCACGGACATCACGTCCCGGCATACCGCCGTGCTGGATTCTCTGGGCCTGGAGGTGCGCAACAGCAACCCGCTCCTTCGCAACATTCCCGAGGTCACCGGCCTGAAGACCGGAACCACCAACAAGGCCGGAGCTTGCCTGGTCACATCCCTGGCCGCGGATGACGGGACTGAGGAACACGACCTTGTAGTCGTTGCTCTGGGGGCGGAGGATTCCATCGAGAGAGGCAGGGTCTCCGGCCTGCTGGCCAAGTACGCCCTGCAGGCTTTCCGCACAGGAACGGGAGGGCAGGGAGCCGCGCCTGAGGAAACACCCGGAAACCTGCCCGTGCATGCGGAGGCGGCAGTGGACCGGATCCTCAGGACTGCGGGGAGGCGCTGAGCGCAATCTCCTGTGGCCGTCAGTTGTCAAATGCTGTCAAATGAACGCCGGGAATGGTATGGAATACAAAATGTCTCCGACAGCCTATGTTGGGTTAGAATTCGACAAGCTTTATGCTTTTATTCCCGCGAGCAATGAGTCAAGTGGGCATGCTTGCATGCACATTTGACGAATGCCGCGAGGGTCAAATACCCCGCTGCTCTGCAGCGCTGCAAGATTGATACCCCGTTGCTTGCAGCGGGGTATTTGATTATGTGATGGTTTTCAAAAGTGGGTGGCTTTCGCCCGGCAGGTGTGGTAGAATAAATCTGTGGAGCCAACGGGCTTTCATGGGTACTGTCTTAGGATTTACGGAGGGAACGGAGGTGCAGTCAGCATGGAGAGAAAGAAAAAGCTTCCTATAGGAATCGAATTCTTTAAGGATTTCAGGAGGGATAATTTTTACTATGTAGACAAGACAGGCTTTATCCGCGACCTGGTGGATATGCGGGGGCTGGTAAACCTGTTCACAAGGCCCAGACGGTTCGGGAAGAGCCTGAATATGGATATGCTGAAGACATTTTTCGAAATCGGGACAGACCCGTCCTGCTTCGAGGGCCTAGAGATTTCCCGGGAGAGGGCAATCTGCGAAGAGCATATGGGGAAATACCCGGTCGTCTCCATCACGCTGAAGGACGTGGAGGGGAGAAGCTTCCAGACCGCGCGGGATATGCTGGGAATCGTGGTCAGAACGGAGGCCAGGCGCTTCAAGCCGCTTTTGGAGAGCGATAAGCTGATGTCCTATGAAAAAGACCAGTTGCTCCAGTTGATGATAGGGAAGTTCGAAAGCGAGGCTGATATCCATAATAGCCTGCGCCTTTTGACGGAACTGCTTTCTGAGCATTATGGAAAACAGGTGATCGTCCTGATTGACGAGTACGATGTGCCCCTGGACAAGGCGTATCAGATGGGCTACTATCAGGAGATGGTCAGCCTGATCCGCGCGCTTTTCAGCCAGACGCTTAAGACGAATTCCAATCTGTATTTTGCGGTTATAACCGGATGTCTGCGGATTGCGAAGGAGAGTATTTTTACAGGGCTGAACAATTTTAAGGTCAGGACGATTTCCGATACCGACTTTGCAGAGTATTTCGGATTCACAGATAAGGAAGTACGGGATATGCTGTCTTACTATGGTGTTGAAGATTCCTTTGATGAGATAAAGGAATGGTATGACGGATATCATTTTGGGGATGCGGATATATATTGTCCATGGGATGTGCTTAACCAGTGTGATAAGCTCCGGGCATGGGCTGACGCGCCGATGGAAGCCCACTGGGAAAACAGCAGCAGCAACGCAATCGTGAAGGATATTATTGCAACAGCCACAGAGACCACAAAGCATCAGATAGAGGCCCTGATTTCCGGGGAAGCGGTGGAGAAGGTGCTGATTCCGGAACTGACCTACACAGACTTAGAGAACGAGGACGAGGAGACGCGCCAGACCTATCTGTGGAGCGTGCTCTTCGCCACCGGCTATCTGACCGATGCGGGGAAGCCCGAGGGGCAGCTCCACAAGCTGGTGATTCCCAACAGAGAGGTGAAACGGATTTACGAAAACAGAATCCTCTCCTGGTTCAGGGTGAAGACCGTAAGCGATACCGCCAGATGGAGGAAATTCTGCGAATCCGTGAAAACAGGCGATGCCGCGGAACTGCAGAATCTACTGAACGGCTTCCTGGCGGACTCCATCAGCATCCGCGATACCTTTGTGAAAAAGCAGATGAAAGAGAACTTCTACCACGGCATGATATTGGGCCTGCTGCGGGCCGAGGGCAGTTGGAGCGTCATGTCCAACGCGGAGTCCGGCGTGGGTTACACGGATATCCGGCTGGAAATCCCATTGACAAAGACCGGCTGCATCATAGAAGTAAAGTACGCCGAGGACGGAAAATATGCTCAGGCCTGCGCCCAGGCCATGGAACAGATAGAAGAGGGCGGATACGCGGAAACCCTCAGACAGGACGGCATGCGGACAATCCATAAATACGGGATTGCGTGTTATAAAAAGAGCTGTGAGGCAGCATATGCCATGGAAAGCGTTCCGCGGGACAGGGAATCCTGAAGCCTGATTCTTCAGGCATCTGATAATAGACATTCAATGATACAAGGAGGCGGAAAATGAAGGAACTGTTAACTATGGTAAAGGAGCTGAGCTTCGTCCGGACGGGCGGAAGCGAGGAGGAGAAGCGGGCCGGGGAGCTGATTATGGAAGAAGTGGGCCGGGCCGCCCAGGAGGCAGGCCGGGAGGACATCCGGGGAGAGTACATGCCTTTCCGGATACCTGACGCGAAGGTGGCGAAATGCGCCGTCCAGGCGGCTGGCCGGGAGATTCCCTGCGTGCCCTTCCTGCGCTCCGGCAACATCGACAGGGAGTGCGAGCTGGTGTATCTGGACAGCGCTTCCGAAATCGACTTCGCCGGGATTGGGAGCCTGGAGGGCAAGGCAGTGCTGCTGAACGGTCTGGGGGACGAGGAGGTCTACAAGAGGCTGGTAGAGCACAAGGCATCGGCGTTCCTGACGCTCCAGGGGAAGTATTACCTTACGGGAGAGGCGGTTTCCCTGTACCCCAGGCGACTGCGGGAGCATTTCACCAGGAACGGGGCTATCCCCGGTTTCGCCATTCCCTCGGCGGAGGCGCTGCGGCTGATTCAGGAGGAGGTAAAGATGGTGCACCTGACCCTGGAGCAGGAGGACACAGAACCGGAGAGCAGGAACATTACGGCCGTCATCCCGGGGACAGATCTGAAGGAGGAATCAATCGTGCTCACGGCCCACTATGATTCCGTCCCGGTGGGAACCGGCGCATGGGACAATGCCACCGGCACTGTGGCCCTTCTGGCGATTTTCCGGCATTTCGCGGCAAAGCCCACCAGGAGGACACTGCGGTTCATCTGGTGCGGCAGCGAGGAGCTGGGGCTTTTGGGCTCCAAGGCCTATGTGGAACAGCATGAGGATCTGTTGGAGAAGATCGGCTTCTGCTTTAACTTCGACATGTGCGGCACCGCCCTGGGGGCCAACAAAATCTGTGTCACGGGAGAGAAGGAGCTGACCACATTCATGGAGCAGTACTGCAAGCTGGCAGGATATTCCGCGGTGATCGGTACGGGAGTCCACTCCAGCGACTCCGCCCCCTTCTGCGACAAGGACATCCCGGCCCTGGGACTGAGCCGGGAGAGCTCCACGGCGGAGATACATACCATCCATGACCTGCTGCCCACCCTCAGCGAGAAGGCCATGGAGAAGAACGTGGCATTCGCGGTTCGGATCATCGGGGACGTGGCGAACGCGGCAGTGCTTCCCGTGAAGAAGGGGATGTCGGAGGACACCAGGAAAGAGCTGGACAAGTACTTCCACCGGGAGGAAAAGAAAGCCGATAAAAAGGACGATAAAAAGGAATCATGACCACAAAAGAAACGAGGTGGGGACAGCTGACGAGGCTGCCCCCACCTCAAAACATCTAGGGCGGAAGCGGAAAAGCTTCCATGCGGCATCCTACAGCATCCAAAAAACATTTTACGGCAGATGCATTGTTTTGCCGCCCCGGACAGGCTATAATGGAATATCTGCCTGAAAACGGCAGCCGGGAGGTGGCGCATTGATCCGTA
>CAMQOJ010000129.1 GCA_947003375.1 uncultured Lachnospiraceae bacterium | reverse complement strand
TCTCTTCGTCGGCAGCGTCAGATGTGTATAAGAGACAGTGCCGGAGCTGCTCATGCATATCTTCACCCATGACGCGGCTCTGATCGCCATCGGCAGCGCCTATCTGCGCGTGGCGGGCTGGTCGTATCTGCTGACGGGCATCTCCCAGTGCTATCTGACCGTGATGAAGGTGTCGGACCATGTGAGGCCCGGGGCCCTCATCAGTTGCTGCGCGGTAGTCCTGAACATAGTCCTGAACGCGGTGTTCATATTCGGGCTGCTGGGAGCGCCCAGGATGCAGGCCCGGGGAGCGGCGCTTGCCACCACGATTTCCCGGGTGGTGGAGCTGGGGCTGTGCCTGGCGGCGACTGGGGGTTCCTCGTATGTCCGCCCGGCCTTTGGCAGGTTCCTGAAGCAGCCCGGGGAACTGAAATCCGATTTCGCCAGGCAATGCCTGCCTCTTCTGGGCGGGTGTTTATGCTGGGGCATAGGATTCACTTCCTACACTGCGATTATGGGGCATATGGGGACGGACGCCGCGGCGGCCAATTCCGTGGCGGCGGTGGTCCGGGACCTGATATGCTGCATGTGCAATGGCATCGGCAGCGCGGCGGGGATCATGGTGGGCCACAGGCTTGGAGCGGGACAGCTCGAGCTGGGCAAGGCATACGGGATAAAGCTTAAGAATATCTCCTATGTCATCGGGCTGCTGTCCACGGCCCTGGTGCTGGCAGTGACCCCGGCCATCGTGAGGATGGTCATCCTGACGGACCAGGCCAGGGATTACCTCACAGGGATGATGGTGATCATGGCGGTGTACATGATCGGGCGCTGCGTGAATACGGTGACCATAAACGGCGTGCTGGACGGAGGCGGCGATACCCTGTTCGACATGTACAGCCTGATCGTCTGCATGTGGCTGATAGCCATTCCGCTGGCGCTGGCGGGGGCTTTCGCGCTGCACTGGTCGCCGCTGGCGGTCTATGCCTGTACCTGCCTGGACGAGGTGGGCAAGATTCCCTGGGTGATGCTGCGGTTCCGGAAATACAAGTGGGTGCAGGATCTGACCAGATAAAAGCGTGCAAGTCGGAGATGCCGGGCCTAATTTTACGGGCCTGGTATTTTTTTGCCCGAAAGGGGAATATTAAGGTCATGTTTTGAGTAAATTCATGGGAAAGGGAGAGAGAGCATGGCTGAAGCAAAGAACTCCGACAAGAAGATAGAGAAGGAAGAGCACAAGGACGAGCGGATAGAGCAGACAGGCCAGGTGACGCTGGACGAGAGCGGGAAGCTGGGGGACATCCATCTGATATCCATCATCGGGGAGATCGAGGGGCATGAGAACCTGTCCAACAATTCCAAGACCACGAAGTATGAGCACATCCTGCCCAGCCTGGCCGCCATTGAGGACAGCAAGGATATACAGGGGGTGCTGGTGCTCCTGAACACCATGGGCGGGGACGTGGAAGCCGGGCTGGCCATCGCGGAGATGATCGCCTCCCTAAGCAAGCCAACGGTATCCCTGGTGCTGGGCGGCAGCCATTCCATCGGCGTGCCCATCGCGGTGAGCACCGACTATTCCTTCATCGTGCCCACGGGGACCATGGTGATACATCCCGTGCGGATGAACGGCATGATCATAGGGGTGCCCCAGACATTCGACTACTTCAAGCTGATACAGGACAGGATTACCGGATTCGTCTGCAGCCACTGCAGCATAGACAAGAAGACCCTGGAGGACCTGATGACGGAGACGGGGATACTTACAAAGGACGTGGGCACCATTCTGGTGGGAGAGGAGGCCGTGAAGCACGGCATCATCGACGAGGTGGGCGGCATCGACCGGGCGGTGGGGAAGCTGCGGGAGATGATCCAGGACGGCCCGAATTAGCCCCGCGGTTCAGGCGGGCGGCCTTTGGCAGGCAGGGCTTCACGGTTTCTGGGAAGCCCTGTACTTAAGCGGCGGCATCCCCATCTTCTTCCGGAAGATTCTGCTGAAATAATACTGGTCGGGATACCCCACATCGGCGGCGATGGCGCTGACGCTTTTATCGGTCTGGGACAGCAGCTGGCAGGCCGCGCTGATCCGCTGGCCGATGATGTATTCGTTGGGCGAGACCCCGGTATGCTGCCGGAAAGCGCTGCGGAAGGCGGTGCAGCTCATGTTCTCCATCCGGGCCAGGGCATTGATGTCGATGGGCTCCTGGAAGGAGCGGTGGATGTATTCGATTGCCAGCAGGGGCAGGCTGCCTCTGGAGCCGAAGTCGATATACCGGCCCGTGAAGAGGAGGATTTCCCGCAGCAGGCAGACGCAGAGCTGTTCCGCCGCGTCATCATTGATGATGAACTCCCGGAAGAGCTGCCGGAAGCAGGCGATGATTTCCCTGTGGATGCCGATGTGCCGCCCCCGGTTCAGGGCGAGGCCTGTGGATTTTGTGAGGGAGCGGGCCTCGAAGCCCGTATAGTGCACCCAGAGATAGGCGGTCTCCCCCCGGCTGGTGTACTGATAGTCATGTCCCGGCTCAAAGACCATCACGTCCCCAGGCATGAGGCGGCAGTCCTCCAGAAGCATCTCTCCATTTAAGACATATATGTAATAAAAGTCCTGCCGCACAGCCCTGGTGGAAAAGGAGCGCGCTTCGGACACTGCGCCCACACAGTTGACCTGGAGCGGAACGGCATCGTTTTTCCGGTTGGCCTCGCCCTCCAGTTTTGTATGGAAATAAGTCTGCGTGCGCATTGGGTCCTCCTTTCTGCAAGGTCCTGCCTGTTGAAAAGTCCATTTTTTTGGTTCGTTTATCCATTGCAGGCTTCCGCTGTCTGTAATAGAATCAGGTTAATGGGAGCTGCGGTGTAATCTCCGCTCTTCCTATTATAATCCATATGCCGGAAATAGCAATGGAATCCGGCATAAAAGAAAAGATTCAAGACAGGGAGCAGGAGGGATTGCTATGGAATTTCAGGTGGTGCAGGTATCGTCTCTGGAGAAGGTGAGGGCGCAGGACAGCCTCAGGCGTGATGAAATACACAAAAAAACAGTTCTGGCAGGGGAGCGGCTTTCCTACCAGATCTGCATGAAGGCGGACAGCCGGATAGACGTGGCGGTGTCCGTGGAGTCCGGCCTTAAGGACGCGGTGCGCCTTTACATGGTGCAGGATGCCTATATCGATGTGCCCGCCAGGGAGGAGGACATGGAGGGCGAGGATTACATGACGCTGGAGCCCGGGTTCATGCCGGACATCCTTGTGCCCCTGGAGGAGCAGGGGAAACGGCTGGCGGTCACTTCCCGGACGGCCACTGTGTGGGTCAAGGTGGATGTCCCCAGGGACACTCCCGCCGGGGATTACAGGATAAAAGTAAGGCTTCTTCCGGTGGACATGCAGGCGGCGAAGGCTCCCGCGGCGGAGGACGCGGCCTTTACGGTCTGCCAGGTGATGGATGTCCGCGTCATCCCTGCCGCGATGCCGGAGCAGAGGCTGATTTACACCAGGTGGTTCTATGCGGACTGCATCGCGGTGCAGCATGATGTGGAAATCTACTCCGAGGAGCACTGGGAGCTGATCGACAAATACATCGCCGCCGCCGCGGACGTGGGGATGAACATGATCCTGGTGCCCATACATACGCCGCCTCTGGACACCGCAGTGGGCACTGTCAGGCCCTGCGTGCAGTTGGTGGACATCGAGAAGAAGGGGGACAGATATGAGTTCTCCTTCGGGAAGTTCAGGCGATTCATCGACATCTGCAAGAAGAACGGAATCCGGTATTATGAGATGGCCCATATGTTCTCCCAGTGGGGGGCAAAATGCGCGCCCAACATCATGGTCACGGAGAACGGCAGAACGGACTATATGTTCGGCTGGCATGTGGCGGCGGATTCTAAGGAATACGTGGCGTTCCTGGCGCAGTACATCGAGGCGGTTTCAAAGGAGCTGGAGGCAGAGGGCATCAGCGAGCAGACCTATTTCCACATCTCCGACGAGCCTACGCTGGAATCCATGGAGACTTACAAGACCGCGTCCGATATCATGCGCCCTCTGATTGGGGACAGCAAGACCTTCGACGCGCTGTCCAACTATGCGTTCTGCGAGAACGGCCTCATTGAATGCCCGGTCACCAGCGTGGAGCATATCCATGAGTTCCTGGAGCATGATGTGGAGAACCAGTGGGCGTACTACTGCTGCGGTCCGGAGAAGGTGTTCCCCAACAGCTTCCTGGCCATGCCCTCCCACAGGGTGCGCGTCCTGGGCTTCCTGCTGTATAAATACAATATCAAGGGCTTCCTGCACTGGGGACTGAACTTCTACAATTCCTGCGTGTCGAAGTACCCGATCAATCCCTATGTCACCACCTCCGGGGACAAGGCCTTCCCCTCCGGCGACCCCTTCATCCTCTATCCGGGCAGGGACAGCGTCTATGGCTCCATCCGCGGGGAGGTCACCTACGAGGGCATCCAGGACATGGACGTCTGCTTCGCCCTGGAGCGGCATATGGGCAGGGAGGCCGTGGTGGCCATGATTGACGAAGTGGCAGGACGGAATCTCCGGTTTGACGATTATCCCGGGAACAGGGAGTTTCTGGAGGGCCTGCGGGAGGCCATGGTGGAGAAGCTTGCGAAGCTCTCCGCTGCGGCGGGCTGACAGGCGGCTGTCCAATCCTTCATTTGCTTATGAAAAACTAAGAAAAGTCATGAAAAGCAAGAAACTGCGCCGTGGGCTGGCTGCCATGGCGCAGTTTTTCCGTGTATGCCCATGGCGGCGGACGTGCCGAAATAACTACGAGTATATAGTCAAAAGATATCGCCAAGATGAAATAATTAATGACAAGTTGGGGCAAAGATGATATAATGTTGACCCGTAGGGGCATTGCGGCCGGGATTCGGCTCCATATGCGCCGCACGGCGTCTGCGGCAGCAGGCGTGTCAGGGAATCAAATACCCCACTGCAGAGCAGAAAGTGTCCTTCAGACAGAAAGTGTCTTTCAGACACTTTGGTATTTGACCCTCGCGGCATTCGCCAACTGGCCGTGCAAGCACGGCCGCTTGGCTCATTGCCCGCAGGAATAAAGACAAGCGAGGTTGATATAGATGGCGGCTTCCAATGGAAGAAAAACAGCATCTTCAAATAAAAGGACTACCCAGAGCAGAAAAAAGACTTCCACCCAGCGGAAAAAGACCAAGGCCCAGGTGGCCCAGGACAGCGCCCTGTTCCATGAGATAGGGCTGATAGTCCTGTTCGCCGCCATGGTGTTCCTGTTCTGCTGCAATTTCGGCATCATCGGGCCCATAGGAGACGCGGTCAGCGGCGTCCTGTTCGGCATGTTCGGGCTGGCTGCGTATGCGGTGCCGGTGCTGCTGTTCCTGGCCGTGGCGTTCTATTTCGCCAATGAGGGGAACGCCAACGCTGCCCGGAAGCTGGCGGCAGGGGTCGTGCTCTTCGTGGTGGCGGGAATCGTCTGCGATCTGGCGGCGGGACATGCGGGCGCCCTGGAGAAGTATGACATCAAGCTGCTGTACGAGAGCTGCAGGGAGCAGAAAGCGGGAGGCGGCATCCTGGCCGGGAGCATCAGCTTCCTGCTGCAGCATTATCTGGAGACGATCGGCACGGTGCTGGTGGTGGTGCTCTGCAGTGTGGTAAGCCTGATACTGCTGACGGAGAAATCGCTGCTGGCCAGCGTAAAGAAGGGCGGCAGCCGGGTGCGGGAGCTGTCCAGAGAGGACGCCGCCAGGCGGAGGGAGCAGGCCCAACTGCGCAGGCAGGAGCAGGAGGAGAATGCCGAGCTGCGAAGGCAGGAGCAGGAGGAAAACGCCCAGCGGCGCAGGGAGGAGAGCAGGATCCGCAGACAGGAGCAGGACCGGCGCAAGGCCAGAAAGGTGGAAGCGCGCAGGCTGAAAGCGGAGGAGAAGGAGAACGAAAGAATCCTGCGGATGGAGCGGAAGGTGTCGGGCGTCATGCTGGACACGGCGCTGCCCAAGCCGGAGGAGCACGCTTCGCGTCGGGACGACATCCATGAAATCATCCTGTCGGAGGAAGAGGCCGGGGCGGAAACGCCTGTGCAGGAGACTTATAAGGCAGAGCCTATAGAGACGGCGGAGGCGGAGCCGGAACCGGAATTCGACTTTGAGAAGATTCCGATCCGCGGCATCCATCAGGTGACGGTGAACCAGGAGCCGGAGGAAAGTGTTTCTTCTATTGAAAAGGAGGATTCCGCAGGGGAAAGGTATCCCGTGGAAAATAGGCATTCCATAGAAGAGAGGCATTCTATGGAAGAGGTGCATTCCATGAGAGAGGTGCAGCCCATGGAAGAGGTGCAATCCGCGGAAGAAGTACATCCTATGGAAGAGGGGCAATCCATGGAAGAAGTGCACTCCATGGGAGAAGTGCGATCTTCGGAAGAAACGCATCCCGGGGAATCCGTGCTTGGCCAGGAATCGGCGTATATGTCAGATTCCCGCAGTGGGAACGGAGAGATGTCCACGGACCTGGCGGGCGCAGCATCGATGGGGACAGACTCGACAGATACGGGGCCGGAGCAGCGCGATTCCGGGCAGAACGTCCCGGAGCCTGCCGCGTCCCATCAGCCCTCCGCTGCCAGGCCGGTTCTGCCCTCCGCTGCCGGAAACGGCCAGGGCAGCCAGGTGGCCGGGCAGCAGAGCGGCCCCGGGGCAGCAAGGCCCGCACCGAAGAAATACATGCTCCCGCCCCTTTCCCTGTTGCTAAAGGGCAAGGAGGCCACAGGGGATTCCGCCAGGGAACTGCGGGAGACTGCCATGCGCTTGCAGCAGACCCTTGGCACCTTTGGGGTGAAGGTGACTATCACGGATATCAGCCAGGGCCCCAGCGTGACCCGCTACGAGCTGCAGCCGGAGCAGGGGGTGAAGGTGTCCAAAATCGTAGGCCTGTCGGATGATATCAAGATGCATCTGGCGGCCACGGACATCAGGATCGAAGCCCCTATCCCCGGAAAGGCGGCCATCGGCATCGAGGTGCCCAACAAGGAGACCATGGCGGTAGCCCTGCGCGATCTCCTGGAAAGCAAAGAATTCAGGGAGTTCCCCTCCAAAATCGCCTTTGCCGTAGGCAAGGACATCGGAGGGCAGACAGTGGTGTCCGACATTGCCAGGATGCCCCACATGCTGATTGCGGGCGCCACCGGCTCCGGTAAGTCCGTGTGCATCAATACCCTGATCATCAGCATCCTCTACAAGGCCAAGCCCGACGAGGTGAAGCTGATCATGGTGGATCCCAAGGTGGTGGAGCTGAGCATCTACAATGGCATCCCCCATCTGCTGGTTCCCGTGGTGACGGATCCGAAGAAAGCGTCGGCCGCTCTGAAATGGGGCGTGGCGGAGATGGAGGACAGATACCGGAAGTTCGCGGAATACAATGTGCGTGATCTGAAGGGATACAACAAAAAGGTGGAAGCCATGCGGGATAAGGGAGACGTGGGCGCTCCCGCCGTACTGCCCCAGATCGTCATCATCGTGGACGAGCTGGCGGATTTGATGATGGTGTGCCCCGGGGAGGTGGAGGAGTCCATCTGCCGCCTGGCCCAGTTGGCCAGGGCCTGCGGCATCCACCTGATCATCGCAACACAGCGTCCCAGCGTGGACGTCATCACGGGCCTGATCAAGGCGAACATGCCCAGCCGGGCGGCCTTTTCCGTGTCCAGCGGCGTGGATTCCCGGACCATCCTGGACATGGTGGGCGCCGAGAAGCTGCTGGGGAAGGGCGACATGCTGTTCTACCCCCAGGGCTACGCAAAGCCGGCCCGGGTACAGGGCGCTTTCGTGTCCGACCAGGAGGTCTCGGATGTGGTTGATTTCTGGAAGAACCAGACGCTGGGCAATACCTATGAGGAGGACATCGAGGAGAGAATCGCCAATATGGGAAGCTCCTCGGGAGACGGCAGGGCCTCCGGCGGCAGTGATGTGGACGAGCTGTTCGAGCGGGCAGGGCGTCTGATCATAGACAAGGACAAGGCATCCATCGGCATGCTCCAGAGGGCGCTTCAGATTGGCTTCAACAGAGCGGCCAGGATCATGGACCAACTGTGCCAGTACGGCGTGGTGGGAGAAGAGGAAGGCACGAAACCCAGGAAGATACTGATGAGCCCCGAGCAGTTCGACCAGATGCTGGAGGAGATAGCATAGCCGGAAGGGCTGGCATATAGCCGGAAGGGCCGGCATATAGCCGGAAGGACTGGCATATAGCCGAAGGACTGGCGTGCAGCTGAAAGGGCTGATACATATCAGGAATAGGAAGCAGAAAAGGGAGAGAAGCATGAAGACAGATTTGCAGATTGCGCAGGAAGCGGTAATGGAGCCCATTGGCAAGGTGGCGGAGACGCTGGGAATCCGGGAGGATGACCTGGAGCTCTACGGCAAGTACAAGGCAAAGCTCTCGGAAGAGTATCTGGACAGCCTGAAGCAGAGGCCGGACGGAAAGCTGATCCTGGTGACCGCCATCAACCCCACTCCGGCGGGAGAGGGCAAGACCACCACCAGCGTAGGCCTGGGCCAGGCTTTCGGAAAGCTTGGGAAAAAGGCTGTGGTGGCGCTGCGGGAGCCCTCCCTGGGGCCCTGCTTTGGCATCAAGGGCGGCGCCGCGGGAGGAGGATACGCCCAGGTCGTCCCCATGGAGGAGCTGAATCTCCACTTTACGGGGGATTTCCATGCCATCACTTCCGCCAACAACCTGCTGGCGGCGCTTTTGGACAACCATATCCAGCAGGGGAATGAGCTTGGAATCGACAGCAGGCAGATCGTCTGGAAACGCTGTATGGATATGAACGACAGGGTGCTGCGCAATATCGTGGTGGGACTCGGCAGCAAGGCGGACGGATTCGTGAGGGAAGACCACTTTGTCATCACTGTGGCCAGCGAAATCATGGCGATCCTGTGCCTGGCCGAGGATATGAAGGATCTGAAGGAGAAGCTGTCCAGGATTATCGTGGCGTACAACTATGACGGGAAGCCGGTGACGGCCGGTGACCTGCAGGCAGTGGGAGCCATGGCGGCGCTGCTGCGGGATGCCATGAAGCCCAATCTGATCCAGACCCTGGAGCATACGCCGGTGCTGGTGCACGGAGGGCCCTTCGCCAATATCGCCCACGGGTGCAATTCCGTGAGGGCCACCAGAGCGGCCCTGAAAATGGCGGACTACTGCATCACGGAGGCGGGCTTCGGCGCGGATCTGGGCGCGGAGAAATTCTTCGACATCAAATGCCGGATCGCGGATTTGAAGCCGGATGCCGTAGTGCTTGTTGCAACTGTCCGCGCTTTGAAGTATAATGGCGGTAGGAAGAAAGAGGATTTGGGCCAGGAGGACCTGGACGCGCTGGGCAGGGGCATCGAGAACCTGGAGAAGCACATCGAAAATCTGCATAAATACGGCGTGCCTGTGGTGGTGACGCTGAATTCCTTTGTGACCGATACGCAGGCGGAAATCGATTTCGTCAGGAACTTCTGCGAGGAGCGGCAATGTGAGTTCGCCCTGTCCCAGGTGTGGGCCCAGGGCGGAGAGGGCGGTGTGGAACTGGCAGAGAAGGTGCTGGAGACATTGGAGACAAAGAAAAGCGCTTTCCGCCCGCTGTACGGGGACGACCTGTTTTTTAATGATACGGCGACCACCGAGATCTACACGAGTCTCTTCGCCGGCAGCG
>CAMQOJ010000128.1 GCA_947003375.1 uncultured Lachnospiraceae bacterium | reverse complement strand
TAAGAGACAGGCACTATTTCCTTTCTATTGTACTCGGCTGCGGCAACAGCCTGTACTACCAGTATAAAGGAGATTGTAGGGATAAGCAAGAAGAACAGTGAGGATGTGCTGCGGATTTCTATGAGAATGGGGCAAGCATGAGGGGCAGGGGGCGGCGGAATCGGGTTCCGGGGAAAGGGTGAGTGGCTGATTTCTTCGGCAAGCCGATTGAGTATTTTCTGGAGTAGGAGGGAGGTGAAGAGAGATGGTTTATGAGATAAGGACAGAAGGGTTTGAAAAAATTCTCCTGGCAATGCAGCACATTACACAGAGAATCAAAAAAGGTGAAAAGTGCATTGCCACAATAGAATATGACCCTGATGCACTTTTCACAAAGATTACGACAGTCAGTGAGGCTTCAGGTGCGGAACCAGATTCGGGAAGAGATTCCTAAAGTCTTCATCCGAAGTCCAATGTATGTCAATGACTGGTGGGTTCTGAGAGACATCGTAGATTTCCCATACATACGGCATTAAATCTTTTCGTATCTGCTCGCGTTCAACATGTGAGAGGTGTGAAATGTCAATCCGGTACATCATAAGCTATCCACTCCTTTCCAGTGTACTCGGCCCTGGCGGGGCCTGTACCACCAGTATAAAGGAGGCAGCGGGGATAAGCAAGAAGTATCCGCAAGTGGAATTCAAATGAGCCTGGTATCAGTAAGGTGGAAAAGGTGGCGGACTATCTGAAAGTCAATATCGAGAGACTGATTTCTTCGGAAAGCCGATTGAGTATTTCTCGGAATAAGGGGAGGTGAGAATATAATGGCAGATACGAGCATTACGTACAGGAAGATTCTGGCAGATGGAACAGAATGCGAGTTCACATTTTCCATCAGGGCGAAGGATGCAGCAGGGAATGTAGAGGAAATCTTGCATGAAATGGCGCAGAAATCCAAAACGGCGTATATCGATTTAGGCAACAAGATCGTCTATGGAACCGCGGATCAGAAAGAAATCAATGAGCTGGCCGCAAAAGCGCGACCAGCCCTGGACTAGACATGGACTATCAGCGCATCGGCTGTAGGCCCACTGCCACCAGGCTCGATGCTCTTTGCAATAAAGATAGAGCCATCAGGCGACTGGATTTCAGCGCCTTCAGCAATTTCAGGACAGTCATCGATTGGAAAAACGATGTAACGCTCATCTTTTTCATAAAAGCCTTCGCAGGTATATGAATCAGAGATGGTGTACACAGATACTTCTGTCGGGAAATCGGAAAAAAGCATTTTGACTGGAACCGGTAAGAAAAACATCTGGAATCCCCCTTTCTTCAGTACTCGGCTGCGGCAACAGCCTGTAGTACCAGTATAAAGGAGACGGAGGAGGAATGCAAGACAGGAACGTAGCAGAATGGAAATAGAAAGGAAGAGGTACATAATGAAGGAGGCAGATAAGCAGAAAGCGTTCTCAGGCACAGCGGAGTTCGAGGAGAGATATGAAAAGTTCCTTGGAAAACTGGGAGATGCTGGGGGAACAATCAGGGACAGGCATGCAGGGATGGAGTCCAGCTTCATGAGCTACATGGATGCGTTTGAACGTTGGGTATTCCGTCATGCATACGAATATGGATACGAGGTGGCGATGTCGAGGGCCAGGGGCATGGACAAGGCGGAGCCGTTGGCGAGGGTCATGATGGACATACATTGCCCCAGGCGGAAGGCGAAGATATATCAGGTATCAAGCAACTTCGGCCATTACATCTACAATGACGAACAAGATGCGATACATGCAATCGTGATGCTGGCCCCATACCATGGAATGGAGATCCTGGAGGGAGAGGTGAAAGCATATCTGGACATGTACGGGTGCTACAATGCTTTCCCGATAGCGGTGCAGAGGTGCGATTTTTAAACGATTCGCCTCGATTATGCCAACATAGCGAGGAAACACGCTGTAGCGGGAAGAAAAAGAGGAAAGAAGTACAAACAGGACTACATAGAATGAACCAGGAGGTGGAGCATATGGGAGTGATTGCTGATTATTGGAACGGCCCCTGTCATATCATCGTACATGATGACTGCATCAGGCCGCCAGAAGAGGTGGAACAGATTGTGCGGCGCGTGTCGCAGATCGTCTATCAGGAGGAGTTCCGGAAACATATCCAGGCGAAGCAGGGAAAGGCCGCAGCGCAGCAGTGACAGGGCCTGCATGGCAAGCATGGCGGCTTCCCGCCAAGGCGGACAAGCTGTGGGCATGCGGTACGGAAAGGGAGGATATCGATGGCGATTAAGGATGCAAAGACGATTGCGGAGTATGCAATCAGGAAATGGCTGGAGGAAAGGTTCGTGATGGAGTGCTTTTCCCTTGAAATCAGTGGGAACGAGGCTACCCTTGTGGACAGGAACAATGACAGGCTGCACCTGGTCTATGACCATGAGCGCAGGATGGTGTACGAGAAGGAGTGAGGAAATGACGCACAGGAGGCTGAATGTCCGCATGGTGTCCGGGACGGTAGCTTTTTTCGCGATGCTCGCCGCTCCGGGAGCGTGTGACGAGGGGACGTACATGACGTGCATCGCATTGGTGGGAATATTTGCCGTATGCACGCATCTGGCTATGAGGAAGGATGGCAAATTAAATAGGCCCCACGCTTTGGTCGGCAGAGGAGGCCTATAGTCGCAAGGGATATCCCTTTATCCCTATTATAGGGGCTTCGAGAGGAAAAGTCAAATGGAAGAAGCGGTAAAATTCGAAAAAATAAGAAGGGCCATGGCCAGAAAGGAGGATGACGGCATGCTGGAGCTGACAGGGAAATGCTGCAGCGGAATCAAGGCGGTAGAGTTCATGGAAGAGCTTGCGGATGTAATCCCGGAAGAGGTCAGGACGGAGGAGTTCTGCGAGGCATATGAGGCGGCGCTGAACAGGTTCCGCTACGAAGTCGCGAAGGGGATAGGGAAGAAGCGGAAGGTGACCAAGGCGAAGAAGAGATACCTCAGCGATTTCATCTCCTGCGGCAGTTGCGGGCATGTGGCATCGCCAGGGTGGAAGTTCTGCCCGAACTGCGGGACTATGTACATTATGGAAAGATGATGCAGGGGACTGCGGAAGGGAGCGGCAGAGATGCGGAAAGTGGATCCAGAGGAGACGAAGCGGGAGAAGGCCAGGAAGCTGCGCTACAAGAAGGCGATCGCGAAGGAGTTCAACCTGCAGGGCATCAAGGACGCGCTGTGCGGCATCCAGGAAGAATGCGATGCAGTGAGGTATTATATCGAAGACGATGATGACGACACGCTGCTGAATGCCCTGTGCGGGGACGAGGATCAGGAGTTCGAGTTCAAGATGATGTTCGCCGATCTGTGTGCGGAGTGTGAACAGATGTGGATGGACCTGGAGGAGGACTGCGTACCGGAATGCTTCGACACCTTCTTCGGGGCGGTCACCAGCGACCAGCTGCTGGGGTATGACGACTACGTCGGGGACTACTTCGGGCTGTACGACAGGTACGAGGACATGATGGCGAAGGATGAAGGCAAGAAGAGGATGCTGCGCATGACGAAGAAGGAGATCATCGAATCGGCATGCATGTGCTTCCGGGTCGCGCAGGCATACATAGGGCTGGTGCGGAGGTACGACTGCATGAAGGCGGCGCTGGACATCCTCCGGGACGAGAACACGGGGTTCCTGCAGATGGCGAAGCGGATCGAAGAGGCATATGAGAACGCGGATGCAAAGTCATGCGGTTTCCGATATCAATGGGACAGGTCAGTGAAGGAGCTGGATTTGATCCTGGAGAGCATGCCGCAGGAGGCATGGCTGCAATAGGGCCGGATTGGAGAAGGAGGACTGGAATATGCGGGAAACGGACATCAAGGTGCGCGTGGGGCGGCTCATCCAGAAGCAGAGGGAAGCGCTCCAGAAGGAGATAGAGCTGTACACGCAGAAGCGTGACGGCACGGAAGAGGTCTATGGATTTGGCGGGGCGTACACCAGGCAGCAGGCGGCCATAGAAAAGAGGGAGAAGCAGCTCCAGGAGCTGGACGACTTCGAAGCGCAGCTGAAGCATGCGGAGAAGCACCAGGAAGTGGCCATGTACATCTTCGGGTGCCGCAGCTGCGGGAGCATAACGATGGTGAGCGGGCAGCCCTTCTCTGACTGGCACGAATGCCCGGTATGCCGGAGCATGGTGAACCTGCCGAGCCTGAAGGCGAAGACGTTCCGGATAGCGGATACCGGGGAAGGGTGGATGGAGCAGCTGAAGGAGCTGGCAAAGGAGGGAGGAAATGCGGATACCGATGCCGTGCAGGCTGGGGGGGATGGCTGACTGCAAGGGCGAGGCGCTGCCGCTCAGCGGGGTGTCATGGTTCAGGTGGTCATGGGGGCTGGAATATACGTATTACTTTTCGACAGACGGGAAATGGGATGGGGCAAGGTTCTATTCTACATGTGAAACATGGCAGCCATTTGGAATCGAAATACCAGATTCGCTCCTGTCTGACAAGCCCATCAAGGAACACGGATACCCTTTAAAGGGGACGGGCCACGCATATGGAGTGTACCATAAGGACGGAATGACATACATCGACTTTATCATGACAAGCAGCTATTTTGCACATATAAGAGTCCAGTGCAACGAAAAATGTGAATATGTCCAGAACGGGGACATCATCTTCCCGCCAAGCTGGGATACAGAAGAGAAGAGGAATGATGCTGTACTGAAAGCATATAGGCCTAGCCTAGACAAAGCAAGGACTATAAGGGAGACGGCAGATAAGCAAATATCGATATTTGATTTCGTAGGAATCTAACAGGAAGGAGCCGGCCTCCGGCCGGGGTAACGCTATAGCAGGCTCTGAAAGAATATGGATGGACAGTTAGATGTGCTTGGCTATCTCAGAAGCCTCCCGGATACGGTATGGGGCGGATGCGGGCCATGCATATGTAGGAGGTGCCTATATTACCGATCAGACAGGTGCAGATATGGCCTTTGCTACGATGATAAGAGGGCATCGGATGACCCATATGACAGGGCGCATCCTGACGAGCCCCCAAGGGATGCGTGGTCTGACTGGGACAAGCCTGGAGAGCAGGCCCACTGGTGCAGGGGCGGTATATGCTACCCGACATACCAATGTGACCATTTCAGGAAATTCATGGGGAAGAGATTCGAGCCATGTATCCGATGCGATACTGTCGTCTACCAGGATGGGCATAGGTACTGTCCGTTGGTAGAGGTTATAGGCTGCGAAGCTTGTTATGAATCAATGATGGAAGGACTGGAAGATAAGGAGATCGAACGATGCTAGAGGTTACAGGGATGTGCTGCAGCGGGACGGACGCAATCGAATTCATGGAGGGGCTGTGGAGGATGGCTGCGATGGTGATATTGAGCCAGAGGAAAAGATGGAGCGGGATTTGCGATGAGCGTGAATAACGTGCTCAAATACCCTGGCAGCAAATGGAACATAGCCAGACGGCTGGTGGAGCTGATACCGCCACACCACAGCTACGTGGAGCCATACTTCGGGAGCGGGGCAGTGCTTTTCAGCAAACCGCCGTCTGCTATTGAGACAGTCAACGACCTGGACGGCGATGTGGTCAACCTATTCCGGTGCATCCAACAGGATTCAGAGCGGTTGGCCAGACTGGTGATGACAATACCGTTTTCCCGGGAGGTATATGACAGGCAGTTTGAGGCGGATAATACATACGCGAGCCGGTACCAGCGGGCGGCGGGATTCCTGGTGCGGTGTTGGCAAGGTCATGGATTCCGGGCGAACGGATATAAAGTCGGATGGAGGAATGATGTGGCAGGCCGGGAAAGGTCATATGCACTCTGGAACTGGTACCGCTTGCCGGAATGGATTATCAAGATTGCGGAACGTCTGCGGGAAGTCCAGATAGAGTGCAGACCGGCTCTGGAAGTGATACGAAGGTTCGATTACCCTAACGTGTTTATGTACATAGACCCGCCGTACTTGTTGGGTACCAGAACCGGAAATCAGTATAGGCATGAAATGACGGACGCAGACCATGAGGAGCTGCTGAAGATTATCTTACAGAGTAAAGCGAAGATAATGATATCTGGGTACGAGTCAGAGATGTACAACGAATACCTTAAGGGATGGCACAAGGAGCATTTTGCCAGTTGTGCGGAGCAGGGAAAGCCACGGCAGGAAATAGTCTGGACGAATTATGAATGCTATGCGCAGATGGCGCTGTGGGACATGGAGGCGGGGATATGACCCAATACTGTAGATACTGCTGTTACCTGTGTGTTGGAAATGGAACCTGGTGCGACAAGCAGGGGAGGGAGATGACAGAGGCTACCGCCAAGTCCCCGAACAGGTGCCACGACTTCTGCCTGAACCCTATAGACACATTCGCAGAAAATGAAAAAGGGCATAGCCCAAGGATTCCGAGGAAAAAGCAGTGTGACGGCCAGATGAGCTTGTTTTAGGTGGATTAGATGAAGGTATTGACACATTTGAGTTTATTTTCTGGGATAGGCGGACTTGACATGGCCGCTGAATGGGCAGGCATGAGGACCATCGGCCAATGCGAATGGGCGGAATACCCTACAAAGGTGCTCGAAAGGCACTGGCCGGACGTGCCACGGTGGAAGGACATCAGGGAGCTGACGAGGGAGAGCTTTTATGAGAGGACAGGTAGATGGACAGTTGACGTTGTTTCAGGGGGATTCCCCTGCCAGCCTTTCTCCGTTGCCGGGAAGCAGCGAGGCAAGGAGGATGACCGCTACCTCTGGCCAGAAATGGTCAGGGTTGTCAAGGAACTACGGCCCACTTGGGTCGTTGGAGAGAATGTTGCTGGAATCGTGCGGATGGCACTCCCCGATATTCTTTCTGAACTGGAAGCCTGTGGATATCGGACAAGGGCATTTCTTGTACCAGCTTGCGCTGTCGGAGCCAGACACAGGCGATACAGGGTGGCAATCGTGGCCCACGCCGGACACGATGTGCTACCGGGATGGGAACATAAAGAGGAAGGGAGCGAATGGACGGCATTCCATGAGCCTGCACCATGCTGTGGCGGCGGATGCGGCGAACCGGGAGATGTACGTGAACAGCAGAGGAGAGCCGAATTTGAGCGGGCAGGTGAAGCTATGGCCGACACCAAAATCTTCAATGAGGGGGGATTGCCCTTCGGAGAGGAAGAGGAGAAGCCCGGACCTGGCTTCTGTGGTAAGGATGTACAACACACCGACAGCCCAGGATGCAAAGAACAGCACGCTCCCGAAGAGCCAGATGGACAGGGATTCTCTGGCGGGGGATGTAATGAGGGAAATGTTTGCCACTCCACAGGCGAGGGATTTTCGGACGGGACAGGCGAGCAGATGGGAGGACAAGGAGCACAGAAGCCGGAACTTGAACGACCAGACAGCCATGTTCCCGACACCGACAACGGGAGCCGGGATGTGCGGAGGGACAGGGAATTATCAGCAGTTGAAGAAACTGGAAGGGAACGGTGCGATTTCGGAGACGGAGAGGAAGAGTATGAGTCAAGGAAAGGGTGGTCAATTAAATCCGAATTGGGTGGAATGGCTGATGGGATTCCCGATTGGGTGGACGGATATTGGGACATAGAGCCAGACATACCGAGGGTGACGGCCGGTGCCAGACATAGGGTGGACAGGCTGAAAGCATTGGGCAATGCGGTGGTTCCGCAGCAGTTCTATCCATTTTTCCGTGCGATAGTGGATGCGGAAAGGACTTGCAGGTAAACGGAATGTAGTAAGGAGAATTTAGCAGAATCTCATGGAAGGAGGTTGGCTGGATGGGTAGGGTATTGCCGATTCTTTTCAATAGCGACATGGTGCGTTCTCTTCTGGAGGGAAGAAAGACTGCCACCAGAAGGAAAATCGATATCAGTACTGTAGAGCAGTTTGCTGTGGACAAAGACGGAAAGACTGTCATTGCATATGTTGACCCAGGCACGGGGGATACCTGCAGTCCAGAGGAAATCTGCAGATATAAGCCGGGCGACATCCTGTATGTCAGGGAGACATGGTCTTTTATTCCTTGCATTGGCTGTAACGGAGATTATGTCCGGAAAGGGGGGCCATATAACTGTTATGACTACAAGGCGGTCGAATATGATGATGGTGACAGTATATCAGATGGATGCTTTGTTTACAGAGCGGACTGTGAAGCTCCAGAACGCATTACATGGCACCCTTCCATCCATATGCCGAAGCAGGCTGCACGTATCTGGCTTGAAGTCATGGATGTAGAGGTGAAGCGGCTGCAGGATATCAGCACGCGCGGCTGCTATCGTGAAGGAGTAGATATCAGTAGAGGAGGCGTATTCAAGCGCTTCGCGGAATTATGGGATTCCACCATCAAAAAGACCGAGATTGACAGATATGGATGGCGGGCCAATCCCTGGGTATGGGTGATAAGGTTCGACCTGTGCCGTAGGCCGGAAGGATGGTAGTGCCATGTGGAAAATCAAGATTGAATATGGCGATAAAAGCAATCTTACGCTGACGGGAAACCACAAAGACATACCTCTCCGGCTGGCCATCAAATACCATAACGACTACGTGGCTGGGATAAGGTGCAAATCAGTCTACCAGCAGTACCCAAAGAAGAGCTATCCGGAGATGGAGCTCATCGATAAGATAGAGCAGCTGCTTGCAGAAAAGCAGATGTGGGAAAAACGGAGAAGGTAGGTCAGGGGGATACGGTATACATGGAAAAAGGAAAAGGGCCAGCGCTAAAGCTACCAGACTCCCGCGCAGGCCCCAGAACAAAAGACATTACCTCTAAAATCATTATACTTGCATCTATCAAGAATTGCAAGGAAAAGGGGTAAGGATGGAAAGAATTTATTATCCGGATGGCGTCACGAGGATTGCAGATCCGTTCTACAAATGTGTATGCCGAAAATGCATGCATTTCTTCTGGGCGGTCACCAATGGCTGCAGATGTCCGGAATGTGGCAGCGATGACGTGTTCCGTTCGTTCGATAAGGGCGAAGCGGTAGCAGAGATCGAGCGCCTCAGGGAGTCAGGATAAATCCGGGGATATCCAAGGAAATCAAGATGGTTCCATTTATAGCAAGGATACCCCATGGAAATCAGAGAAAGGATGGTGGGGCCTTGAATCGGTTGGGGTTTCTGATTCTGTCCGTCCTGTCCAAGAGCGGAGCGGTAGACAGGAAGTCGGCGATGACGGTGAGGGAGATCGCGGAAGCCGAGGATTTGGGATATAAGGACAACACTGTTTACAAGAAGGCCACGGAATTTGAAACGGCAGGCTATGTGGCTGCCGGATACAAGGATGGGAAGGCGAAGACGTTCTATATCACCGATGCGGGCAGATGCGCATTGGATCAATCATGAAAGCGAGGGAAGAGGAATGAGGAAGAAGATTGGGTTTGTCGCCATCGGACAGGCGGGCGGCAACATCGGCAAGCTGTTTGAGGACAAGGGCTTCAGCGTCCTGTACCTCAACACGTCACAGGAGGACTTGAGGACCATCAGGAACGCGAAGTATACCTACCATATCGCTGGCGGGGAGGGATGCAACAAAGACAGGGCGAAGGCGAAGCGGCTTGTGGAGGATGATTTCGACAATATCAGCCGGGAGGTGTATGAGAAGATGGACGTGTCCATGGTCTATGTCATCTTTGCGTCTGGCGGCGGCACAGGGAGCGGATGCGGGCCGATGCTGATAGATCTGCTGTTGGGCGACTGTCTCTTATACACATCTGACGCTGCCGACGAAGAGACTCGTGTAGA
>CAMQOJ010000127.1 GCA_947003375.1 uncultured Lachnospiraceae bacterium | reverse complement strand
GCGCAATCTTTCCAAAATGTATAGATTTTGGGAAAGGTCAGAGCATGGGAGGAGAAGGAGGAAAATCAAAATGGCAAAGACCGAAATGGAGTACAGGAGACGTCCCTTCGGATATCGGGTAAAGAAATATCGCCTATTGATTCCGCTGGTGCTGATAGGAGTAGCCTATTACTTTGTGTTCAACTATATTCCTATTATCTGGGGCTTCATCATCTCGCTGAAGGATATGAGGGTAGGGAGCACCATCTCAAACGCCCCCTGGGTGGGCCTGCAGCATTACAAATATGTGCTGAACGACCCTGAGATGCTGAAGCTGCTGCGCAATACGCTGACCATCAGCATATCCAGACTGGTCTGTACGTTTTTCCCACCTATTTTCCTGACAATCATCATTTTTGACTTAAGGAGCACGATGTTCAAGAAAATCGGCCAGACCATGGTTTACATACCTCACTTTTTCTCCTGGGTCATCATATACGGAATCGTGTTCGCTTTCTTCAGTGAGAGCGGTTTTATCAATGCTCTGATTACCGGACTGGGCGGGAGCACTTACAGCTTCATGACCTCCAGCAAGGCCTTCGTCCCGCTGATTGTGGGATCCCAGGTCTGGAAGGAAGCCGGATGGTCCACGATTCTCTACTTTGCGGCGCTGACGGGAGTCAATCCGGAACTATATGAGGCGGCCAAAATTGATGGAGCCGGCCCCCTCGCCAGAATCAAGGCAGTGACGCTACCTGCCATGATACCGGTCATTACCTTCTCCCTGATTATGGCTATGGGAAATATTCTGAGCACTGATTTTGAACAGATACTGCTGTTCTATAATGCGGCTGTATATGATGTGGCAGATGTGATCGATACGTGGGTGTACCGGGTAGGACTGGGAAGGATGCAGTACGGAGTAGGTTCCGCGGTGAGCATGATGAAAGCGGTGGTAAGTCTGATACTGATTGTGAGCGCCAATGGTCTCTCCAGAAAAGTCGCAGGACGTGGCATGTTTTAAGGAAAGCATAAGGAGCGGGAAAATGATGAAAGAGCAGAATCTGAAAAAATTCAAGACGCCCAAGGAAAACAGGATCAAAATGTCCAGGCAGGAATGGACTTACCAGATAGTCATCAATCTCATCATGGTGCTGGTGCTGGTAGTGTGCATCGTTCCCCTGCTGTATGTGCTGGGGATGTCCCTGAGTTCGGAAGGGGAGATGATGGAACGAAATTATTTTATCATTATTCCGAGGAAACCGGTCATAACGGCCTATAAATATATCCTTACAGGAACTAATTTCCTTCACGGGATGTTGATTACGGTAATCCGTACCGGCATGGGAGTAGTGGTGGCGCTGATTTTCCCGATTCTTCTGGGATATACGCTGGCAAAGTACGATTTCCCCTGTAGGAAGGGGCTGATGATTTATCTTATTATCACCATGATTCTGTCCGGAGGGTTGATTCCTTCCTACCTGCTGATGGCGCAGCTGCATCTGTTGAATACCTTCTGGGTGTATGTCGTGCCTGCGTTTGGTAATGTGTACGGCGTGCTGGTGGTGAAGATGTTCGTAGAAGGACTGCCTCAGGACGTGATGGATTCGGCAGATCTGGACGGGGCATCGGAACTGCAGAAGTTAGGATATATCGCGATTCCCCTGCTCAAGCCTACGCTCTGCGCGCTGGGGCTGTTCGCGGCGGTAGCACATTGGAACGACTGGTTCTCCACCATGCTCTATGTAAGGGATGCCAGTCTGCACCCGGCACAGTTTATTATCCGCAACCTGCTGATGCAGGACTCCCAGACGGACATCAGCAACAGGCTGGTATCCGTATATGTAAAAATGACACCCCAGTCCCTGAAGATGGCCAGTGTGGTAATGGCGGTGCTGCCAATCCTGTGTGTATACCCGTTCCTGCAGAAATACTTTATCTATGGAATGTACACAGGCTCCGTCAAAGGATAAAGAGCAGTAAAATCAAGATGTTGCGCTGCGGCGTGCGGGAATAGGTTCCGTCCGGGCGCGGCTTGCGACATAGAAAAACCTAAAGGAGGCCTTTGGATGAAAAAGAAGAGAGTAATGGCTTTGTTCGTTGCATCTGTGATGACGATGTCCATGCTGGCCGGCTGTGGCAACGACAGCCAGGAAAGCAAACAGGAAGACAGCGCTCCTGAGTCTAAGGAGGAGACGGGAGGAGAGGAAGCGGCGGACAGCGAGGAAAGCGGCTCAGAGGAAGGAAGCGGTGCTTCAGATGTAATAGCATTTGAGGACATTGAGTTTCCGGATGACCTGCCCACAAATCCGACGCTGGCGGATCAGAGCTGGTATGATTATGATGACATGAGCGTACATTATGATCTGGAGTTCCTGACCGACCATTATGGCGAGGAGCCGCCTGCGCAGGATCCTATTGCCGCATGGGTAAGCGAGAAATTTAATGTGACGGTTACCCTTACCACATGCGCCAGCGCTGATATGGAGAATATCCTTTCCACCAGATTTACGTCTGGGGACGTACCGGATATGTTCCAGCTCCCCAGCGCCGATTTTGGCTTTACCCTGGGTGGACAGGGGCTTTTGCTGGATGCGAGGGAAATGTATCCCTATATGCCCCAGACCTGTAAATTCGTGACCAAGACCATGCTGAAGTATTCCACCATGGATGACGGCACGATTCCTTTTACAACCAAGTATGCCATTCAGGACAGCGATACCTGGGCCCTGGCCCTCCGTCAGGACTGGCTGGACAATCTGGGGATGAGCATGCCTACGACTTTAGACGAAATCAAGGAGTTTGCAAGGGCATGTACCTTCGACGATCCGGATCAGAACGGACAGGACGACACATGGTTCATGACAGGCGCAGGAGGCGGAACCAGCTTTGGCTGTCTGAGAGGATTTGAGACCTGGTTCGGAAATCCCGCCGCCCATGAAGAGAACGGCGTTCTGGTACACCCGATGCTGGACGGTTCCACCAGGGATTGGGTCGCGTTCATGCACGAGCTCAATGACATGAAAGTGCTGGCACCTGACTGGTTCACCATTGAGTGGGAGACGGCAAAATCCTATATGCTGCAGGATAAGGTCGGTATGTTGCGTTATCCCCCTACAAATCTGTTCGCTGAGTACATAAATGCGCAGAATGCGGATTACGCCAAGGCGGAGGCATGGTCATATCTGCCCACTCTGCCGGAAGGCCTAAAGGGAGCGGCAGGTGGCAGCGCGGGAGCCATGCTGGCTATTCCGAAGAGCAGCGTGGAAGGAGATCAGGGCAAGCTGTTGAGGATCCTCCACATCATGGATGCCATGTGCTATGGAGGAGACGCCTACTTCGAGACCGTTCAGGGCGGCGGAAATGAAGTCCATGAAGGATACGATGGAGATGTCAGGGAGTATCTGGAGGACGGCACAAGCATATGCGCCCTTACTTCGGACCATCCTGGTATGAACGGAACATATTCCACCACCAACCTGGCTCTGGCACCCTGGCAGAACTTTGGATATACCCTGAAGTGGCAGATTTCCACTCCGACTCCGGACGCTACAGAGGCGGAGATAGCGTATATAGACAGAGCCAACGCCGCAATGATGACTGTAGCAGCCTATGATAAGTGGCCCAATGACAATATGCTGAGCAAGGTCGCCGAAGCCGATCTCGCTCCGAACCTGAAGGAGTATACGCTTCAGCAGCAGTACAAGTTCGTGACCGGCGAGCGCAGCATGGACGAATGGGATGCCTTTGTGCAGGAGTGGTTGGATCAGGGCGGACGCGCTATCGTTACTGCTCAGGCCGAGAAGCTCGGCGTGGCAGTGCCGGAAGAGGCAAAGTAAAAGGAAAGACAAGGCGGATTGCCGAAATGAAAATATGAGATAGAGATGCGGCATTTGACCGCAAAATAGGCAGAGGAGCTGTCTGACAAGTGAACGATAAGATTCGTAGTTGCCAGCGGCTCTTTTGTCATTGCCTGTTTTGGATTCCTGGTCTATAATACGACATGGAGGCAGCGACATCCAGTGGCATCATCAAAAAACGCAGGAGAAAGGTGAGAGACTATGAGAGAACATGCGGAATTTAAGTATGCCTGGCGCGTAGGAAGATTTGACGATCGTACCTATGACAGCATCATCGCGATGATTACGAAGTATCCGGAGGTGTGCGCGGAAGTATGGCTTTGCATGGCGGAGCCCACCACATATGGATATCATGACCTGGATGATGTGGAGAGACAGTGCGAGAAGATTCGGGTAAGGATGGAGCGGCTGCGCAGCCAGGGTGTAAAGCCGGGCATCAATCTGTGGCCTACCTTCGGAGGTCAGGACCACGACTGCAATGAAGGTTTAAGACCGCCCCTGCCTTATCAGGTCATGATATGTTATGACGGCACTCCGGCCTCCTATGTGGCATGCCCTTCCTCGCCGGAATTTCATGCGTACATGCGCAGGAAGGCCCACATCATGGCGAAGACAAAGCCGGACTTTATATGGGTGGATGACGACTGCCGCATGAATTATCTGGGGGCGCCTTACCCCTGCTTCTGTCCGGATTGCGTCAGGCGGTTCCAGGACGGCCGCTTTGAATCCAGAGAGGAGCTGGTAGAGGCTCTGAACCGGCCGGAGAACAGGGAATTGCGCTTTGCATGGTGCGCCTACAATGCGGACCGCCTGGCGGGCTTCTGTGCGGAGTTCAGGGCTGCGGTGGATGAAGTCGACCCTGCCATCGAGACGCCTTTCATGTCGGTGGGCTATTCCCATACCACCTATGACGGGGATTATCTGGAGAAATGCGCAGAAGCCCTGCGTGCCAAGGCCTTCCGTCCGGGGCATGGATTCTACTGGGACGATACCCCCAGAGAGCTCTTTACCAAGACCATGGAGGTGGCCAGACAGGTGCAGCGCCTTCCCATGTATGAGGATATGTTCCTGGAGGAGGAGAGCTGTCCGTGCATTTCTCTGGACAAGGCTTCTTCCACCAGATTGCTGGAGATTGGGGCGGCGCTGGCGGCGGGATGTACAGGAGTGGCCTTCAACCATTTGTATACCTGCGGCGGCGAAGACCCTGCGCTCTTCCTTGCTGCGGAGATGGAATGGCTGCATGCATGCTATCCCATGTTCCGGCATTTCAATGAGTTTGCCAATCGGCTGCCCATGGCGGGCATCTGGCCCATCGACAACGAGTGGAAGATGGCGGGCATGGAAGTGGGCGAGGATGGCTGGTTCAACGAGAACCGGAAAGGCTATGCCTTTGACACCGCGGACAGCTGGCCTACCTTTGGGTATGCCCTGACAGCCGACCCGGAGCATGCGTACGCCAACCTGCTGCATGGTAAGATGGTGGAGACCTTCTCGGAGGAAGAAATCAGGAAGCTGTTCGGGAAGCCTGTGCTGATGGATTGCGACGCGCTGGCGGTGCTGGTGAAACGCGGTCTGGGCGACTTGGCAGGAGCGGATTTGGGAGAAGAGCGTCCCACGGTGCAGGAGTATCTGACAGACCATCCGTTGAACGGCGGGTACGAGGGAAGCTGCAGATCCACGATTTTTACATCTGCTTACGACTTGCTGCCGTTGCCCGGTTGGAATGCGGAGGAACTGACCTACAGCCAGAGCCCTTATGGTGAGCGCTTCGGGGCCAGCACGCTTCGGCTGACTAAGGAAGGACATGCGCCGGTGGTGATTTTCGGCGATAATCCCTACCGTTTCATTGGGGCACCGGGCAAGACCTGCCAGATGCGCGGCATCATGAGAGATATGGGGGCGCCTCTGCTGCTGACTCCCAGGCCCGGCACATATACGCCCGGCAGGATAACGCCCTTTGTGCGCACAGATGGGCAGAAAGCGGGCATCGTGCTGATCAATGCGACCCTTGATGCGGCCTATGAGGTGGATTTGGAGGTGCGTACCCCCGAGAACAGGGCAATCCTCATGAGGGAAGGGCACCCGGAGGAGGAGTTGGCCTGCAGCCGCAGAGGCGACTGGCTGATTGTGCCCATCAATCGTATGGCGCCATGGGAGATGTGGATGATTCTGGTAGGGGAAGGGTGAAGCTTCTTTCGGACTAGTAGGAGGGCAATCATGGATTATGCCAAATTGGAAAAACGGGAGGCGTGGCTCAGACATCCCGTACTGGGAGACCCGTCCTTTGACGCTTTCGAGAAGGTGGGAGAAACGGTACATGTGTCCCAGGCACCCTATGAATGGGCGGTGAACGGCTCTATATTCCGCGACCCGAAGACCGGCTTCTGGTACTATTATGCCGGACTGTATCCATATGGATATGTATCTCCTCCGGGGAAACCAGAGCTGCTGTCGCATTTCATCATCTACCGTTCCAGGGATAAAGGGGAGAGCTGGGAGTGTCTGGGCCGTGGATTCGAAGATTTTGACTGCCGCTTTGAGGGGCTTGAGGATACGGAGATGAACAGTCCGGACGTAGTGATGACCTACGAGGAAGAAACGGACCGGTATTGGCTGACTTATGACTGGGGAGCCAGGCATATCGACAGGGAGGAAGACTGGCTGGGAACGGATTCCGGGGCGGCCCTGGCATGGGCGGAATGCCCGGAGGGCCCTTTCCATAAGCTGGAAAGGCCGTTCTGGAGCAATGCTATCTGGAAGGATAACCGCCATCTGGGACGCTTTAACAGGGGATATGCGTCTTCCGTATTTAAACGGAAAAACGACTGGATCGCGTTCGTGCTGCAGGATTCAGGAGACTATTTTGGTTGGGGGCTGGCCTGCAGGACGGCTCCCAGTCCCCGGGGGGAGTGGTCGGTGCCACGGCTCATCCTTTCCGGTGACAGGCCCGGATACTTCCCGGCTCTGATGGAGTTCTGTTTCTGTGTGGTGGAGGGCGACAAGGTATATGCGCCTGCCACTTCTGTGGCCGGGAACCGGAATTACCAGATTGTCTTTGCCGCCGACCTGGAGAGGGCGGAACATCCTTCGGCATGGAAAATGATACAGGAGGGCAGCCTGTGGCATGCCAGGCCCATTCCGGAGGAACGAGGGGGGATCTGGGGACAGACCCTGCAGGGATTTGTGGAGGACGGCAGGGCGATTGCCATGTACGCCTCCAAGGACGACAGGGACTATGGAACGCTGTCGGTAGCGGCACTGCCTCTGGATAAGCCATTCCATGACGGCTTTACCATATCAGGGCATGTGGGGAAATCCGTTTCCCCCATTCTCGCGGCCTATGGCAATTATCGGCTGCAGGCGGAAATGACCTTTACGGGGACGGCGGAGATATTTTTGCGTTACGGGGGAATCCTGGGGCCCAATCAGCATACATCCGTATCCGTGGTCGCGGAGGAGGCTTTCTCATCGTCGCTCAGTGTGGAGCTGGAGGAAGAGGGAGGCTATAGAGTCCTGGCCCGCGACCACCGGGGAGAGTTGAAGGAACTTGCCGGGGGGCGGCTCCCGGGAGCGCCAAAAACTCTGGAGGCCCTCTTTCACCGAGGAAAGCTGTCTGTCAGAGCAGAAGGGGAACTCATATGGGAGGGGGAGGCACCGGAGCGCGCCATGCCCCTGGCCGTATGCGCTCACGAATTTTCCGTCCTGTCCTGCTCGCGCTTTGAGGTTGAGGGAATCCCCGGACGCTATACGCTCCGCTACAATGCGGAGGACGCGTTGCTGGCGGCAATGCAGCATATTTCCTGGCAACCGTCCAAGGAGGCGAGGTTCCTGTGCGGACGGGGCTATATAGGCACGGGAGAGCAGTGCGCGAAATGGAATATCCGGGGAGAAGGCTTCAGGATTTTCGCGCCGAAGACCCCGGAACTTGGGTACATGGAGGTCTGGGTGGACGGATTCCTGTATGGGACTGCGGATTTGCACGCGGAAGAGCCCGAACCTTCCGGAAAGGTATACGAAGTGCAGGGACTGCCGGGAGAGAGCCGCCACCTCGTGATGCTGAAGGGATATGAGGGGCAGAGGTTCGCCGTCGACATGATTGAGGTAGACGGGGATCCGGTCTGAACGGATACTGGGGAGACGAGATAGATTTGGCATTATGGATAAGGAGGGAATATTTATGCTGCGCATTCATCATTTACCCGAGGGAGAACGCACGGTCAGCGATTTTCAAGTACGGCTCGACGGGGAGGAGACGAGGCCGTGGTTCTGTCGGGTGTCCGCCATGCCATACAATACAGTCTGGCCGGGACACCAGAGGCCGTTGGATCAGACGGAGGAGGCATCCTTTGTCAGTTTTGAGATGGATAGGCCTGTTTCCGTATCGCTGACAGCTTCCAAGGATTTCTCCGAAGCAGTCGTCCGCCCGCTGTCGAAAGGGATGGAGATAGAGACGGAGGGCAGGGAGATTCGCTTCACGATTAAGGAGTGCGGCTACTATACCGTGGAGCTGGACGGGTGGCACAATGCCCTGCATCTGTTCGCCAATCCTGCCACGGATTTCGGGGTGGACAGAGAAGCCCCTGGCGTGCTGTATTATGGGCCGGGCGTTCATGAAATCGGGGATTTGGAACTGGAGGACGGCCAGACATTGTTCGTGGACGGCGGCGCGGTGCTGTACGGATCGGTCATGGCGGTGCAAAAAAAGAATATCCGCATTGTGGGGTATGGTGTAATCGACGGCAGCAGAGAAGTCCGGACGGATGACACGCTTCTTATCACATGGGACATGTCCGGCCCCGATTTCTGCCGCGAGGAAATCTTAAGAAAGCATCTGGAGGAGAAAAAAGTCCTTCACGGCTGCGTGCATCTCTATTCCTGCACAGACAGCGAGATTGCCGGCCCCATTGCCAGAGACAGCGCCACATTCTCCTTTATCGTAGCCGATGGAGAACGCGTGGAGTGCAGATGGCTGAAGACAATCGGGATGTGGCGGTACAACAGCGATGGCATTGACTTGTTCAACTGCCGGTATATAAGGATTGCGGACTGCTTCCTCCGGAACTTTGACGACTGTATCGTAATTAAAGGAATCAAGGGATGGGACAGGAAAAATATGCATCACATCCATGTCACAGGCTGTACAGTGTGGTGCGACTGGGGAAGAGGGCTGGAGTTCGGCGCGGAGACCTGCGCGGATGAATACCATGATATCCTGTTGGAGGACTGTGACTTGATTCATGGCTCCTTTGCCCACATCGATATCCAGCATCTCGACAGGGCCCGCATCTATGACGTGCTGATCAAGAATATCCGCTGTGAATACAGCCGCTATGACTGTCCGCCGATATACCAGGCAGATATGTCCGTCTCCTATGAGGACGCAAAGCTTCAAACGGGCAGTGGACAGCCCACGTGCCACGGGGACGGCCGGGGAGAGGCATGGCAGCCCAGGCTGATTGATGCCCCCATCGCGGACGGGCCGTTTTCTGACGACCATATTTTGGGGGAAACCTATAATGTGCGCTTCGAAAATATCCGGATTCTGTGCGATGCGGATGCAGCCATACCGGAGTGCCGGTTCGCCGGCGCCGATGCAGGGCATTGCAACCATGACATCGTGATAGAGAATATCTCCAGGAACGGTGTCCGTCTGCAGTCGGAGGAAATAGCGCTGAATATAGGGGAATTCGACTACAATATAGAAGTGCGCTGAGGGTGGTTTCCGGATAGCGTCAGAGGCAGGTGGAAAATGCACCTGCCTCTTTTGGAGGTATCCGAGGACTTCTTTTATGGCCTTCGGAAATCCACATAGGTTGTCAAACTTCAAACATCCACGAAAATTTCCCATATAAAAAAGTTCGCCTTGCTAGTAAGTAAGGTGAACTTTTTTATGTGTTTTAATTGTCTTATACCGAATGGGATTATAATGCAAGCACAATTTTACTTTTTGCATTT
>CAMQOJ010000126.1 GCA_947003375.1 uncultured Lachnospiraceae bacterium | reverse complement strand
GTGTCGGTAATGGCGGCCTACGCTTTCTCCAGAAGGTTCCCGGGGAAGAAGTTCTTCTTTATGGCCATGCTGTTCACCATGTTCTTCGGTGGCGGCCTGATACCGACCTACTTGCTGATTAAGAACCTGGGTCTGCTGGATACCTATGCATCGCTGGTGTTCATGGGGATGATTTCCACCTATAATATCATCATCATGAAGAACGGTTTCGAGAGCACGCCCATGGACCTCCAGGATGCGGCCATGATAGACGGAGCCAATGACATGACAGTCTTCGCGAGAATCATGCTTCCGCTCCAGAAGCCGCTGATTGCCACATTCTCTCTGTTCACCGCAGTGGGATATTGGAACAGCTGGTATTGGCCCCTGCTTTTGCTCAATAGCGGCAACAAGACCGTGCTGCAGCTATTCCTGCGCTCCATTGTGAACTCCCTTACATCACAGGAGGGCACCAAGAACATGGCGGCTTCTGGCGCAGCGTTCCAGAATACCTTCTCCCAGGGCGTGAAGATGGCGGCAGTGTTCGCGGTCATGCTTCCCATCATGGTAGTGTACCCGTTCCTGCAGAAATATTTCGTAAAAGGCATGCTAGTGGGCGCTGTGAAGATGTAAGAATCGCGAACGGGTGCCTGCGACAGTGGTATTAAGGCCCCAGTGCGGGAAAGGCACGGGGAATAATACATATAAAATTCATAGTTTATGAAAGGAGAGTATTATGAGAAAGGTAAAGAGGTTTGCAGCACTGCTTCTGTGCGGCGCACTGACGCTTTCTGCATTGACAGGCTGCGGAGGAGACGACTCAGGATCAGGCAAGGACAGTTCTGCTGCTGGAGAGTCCAAGTCTGAGGAGAGCAAGACTGACGATGCGGCGGGAGCGGATGAGGCAGACGATGCCGGTGACGCCGGCGATGAAAGCAGCGCGGCCAGCGGTGACAAGGTTCATTTCACATGGACTTCCTACAACTGTATCGCGGGCAAGGACTACAACGATCCGCTGATGCAGTATATCGGCGACAAATTCGGCGTGGACATAGAAGTTATGGCCAATGAGCCCAGCGGTGCTGCTGAGAAGTTCCGCATCGGGGTCACGGGAGGCTCCCTTCCGAATAGTGCGAACTGGGAGGGCTTCAGCGTTTCCGAGTATTACAGCTATATTGATCAGGGCCTGTTAAAGCCCCTGCCGGACGGATGGGAGACCACATATCCTAACATTGCGAAGATGGTACAGGCGTCCTCTATCGCTGATATTTTGAAAGTGGACGGCAAGACCTATGCGGTTCCTCATGTGGTGTTCAACAACTTCGTTGAGATGGATCCCCCCATCAACCATGCGACCCTGTTCTTCCGCAAGGACTGGGCTGCGGAAGTGGGCATGCCGGATTTGGGAAAAGATTATAAGATTACCATTTCCGAGCTGAAGGAGTATCTGGAGAAAGTGCAGGCCGCAGGCCTGACCAACGATGGCGCTTTCGTAAGCGACAGCGCCGGCAACATCAACCAGATGTTCGGATATGCCACGGGTACGCCTTATGGCAGGAGCTTCATCGAGACAGAGAGCGGATTCAAGTATTCGTATGAGGCTGACAAGGATTTGTGGATCAATATGATCAAGACGATGAGGGAATGGTTCAAGGCCGGACTGATCGATCCCGACTATGCCGTCGTAAACGATATCTACGATGCCCGTGCCGCGTTGATGGCAGGGACTCTGGCGGCCATGTTTGACAGCGGAGACTGTGCAAATACCAATACCTACATGACGGGCTATCAGGGGAACTTCCCGGATCAGGATCCTTATGAGCATATCGGCGGCGCGCACATCCTGACGGATGACGGTAGCGCCTACATCCTTGAGGTTACCAACTTCTGGACCGTACAGGTATTCGCTCCCGAGACAGATGATGCCACCATGGCGAAGATTCTTGAGGTAATGGATTGGGCCTGCAGCCCTGAGGGAGAGCTCTCCACAGTGCTGGGCATCCCTGAGGTGGACTGGAAGTATAATGACGAGGGCAAGCCGGAAGCCATCAATACCATCGACATTACGGTATATCCGTCCACAGAGATTCTGCCTTTCGGAATGTCCCATTGTAATGATGAGATTGGATATAGCGGGGCCAGCGCAACGATAGATCAGCGTGCCATCGACCAGTCCATGGCGATTTTCGATGTGAAGAAATCCGGTACTGTCATTCCTTATGAGTATAACTACGGCATGGTCTTCAATAGCACTACAAAGGACAATTACTCTGTAAACGTTGATTCCAAGATCAATGAGCTGGTTGCCGGCGATGAGGACATTGAAGCGGCATGGGATACTTTCCTTGAGGAGAACAAAGCTATGTGGGAACCCCTGCTGAACGAGCTGAACGAGCATTTCGGCTATTAAGAGGCGGTTTGCGTTGACGAAAGCAGTGAAATATGTAATAATGAAGCAACAGCAGTAAATTAAGCACGGACGGCTCCCTGTCCCCCTGCGAAAGGGAGGGCAGGGAGCCGAAAGTCTATACAGGAGGTAGACATGGGAATTCCAAAGCTTTATTTTTACGGTGACATCGAGGGCCTGGTCCCGGCTCTGAAAGGGCTGGAGGGGGACGGATATTTCAGGCTGTGCGGCAAGGACGAGGGCGGCTTTCCGGTAAAGGCGGAAAGCGGGGCGGAGAACATGGTGAGCTGCGACGGGCAGAGCGCCTGCATCCGCTTCGAATCCAGGACGCTGTTCTTCCGCCAGTTGGGGCGGCTGCTGGGGCGGCTGCCGGAAGCCTTTGAGGAGAAGACGGTCAAATATTTCGATGAGCTGGGGGCTATGTTCGACCTTTCCCGGAACAATGTGATATCCGTGGAGGGCTTCCAGGGCTTCATGAGGAAGCTGGCGCTGATGGGCTACACCTATATCTTCTTATATATGGAAGACACTTATGAGGTGGAGGAGCTGCCCTACTTCGGGTACATGAGGGGCAGGTATACCCAGGAGGAGCTGTCCCGGATGGACGCCTACGCGGCGGATTACGGAATCGAGCTGATTCCCTGTATCCAGACGCTGGGGCATCTGGAGAAGTATCTGCGCTGGCCGGTAGCATTCCCCATAAGGGATACGGAGAACGTGCTGCTGGTAGGCGCGCCGGAGACGAAGGAATTCCTGCGGAGCATCCTGAAGGCTGCCACCGCACCCTTTGGTTCTTCCAGGATCCATCTGGGCATGGACGAGGCCTGGGGGCTGGGAAGCGGCATGTACCTGGCGAAGAACGGCTACAAGCCCTCTCTGGAGATATTGAGGGACCATCTGGAGATGGTGATGGACGTGTGCAGGGAGCTGGACCTGGAGCCCATGATCTGGAGCGACATGTTCTTCCGTCCCCTGAACGAGAGCGGCGATTATTACGACCAGTCCCCCATCGAGGAGAAGACCCTGGAGCAGATCAGGGCCTCCATCCCGGAGGGGCTGTCGCTGGTATACTGGGACTATTACCACGCGGAGAAGGAGGTGTACTCCAGGCTGCTGGAGAAGCACCAGCAGCTCACGGACCGCATCGTCTTCGCAGGGGGCATCTGGACCTGGAACGGCATCTCCCCCAACCAGGGGAAGGCCTTCCGCGTCACCAGGGAAGGCCTGGGGGCCTGCAGGGAGCGGGGCATCCGCAATGTCTGCACCACCATGTGGGGGGACAATGGCGGCGAGACCTCCAGCCTCTGCGCCCTGATCGGGATGCAGCTGTTCGGCGAGTATGCCTACAATGAGGATCCCACCAACGAGGAGGTCTTCCGCAGCTTCCGGGCGTGCTGCCGGGAGGATGGCCAGGCGTTCTACGACCTGCGGCTGCTGGATGAAATCCCCTCTGTGCCGGAGGAGAACCTCCACAGCGCCAATCCCTCCAAGTTCCTGTTGTACCAGAATCCGCTCTACGGCCTCTTCGACAGGCATGTGGAGGACTTCCTGAAGGATGCGCTGAATACGGCAGGGCGCGACCCGGAGGATCCGGCCCAGATGGAGGCCATCCTCTTCGGGGAGGACGAGGAGCTCCACGGCCTGTACGATTACTATATGGACCTGGCCGGAAAGCTGCGGGGCTATATGCGGAAATCCGAGGGGAATGCCCTGATGTTCGCCCACTACGCGAACCTGGCACAGTTCCTGGCGGACAAGGCGGAGCTGGGCTGCGCCATCCGCTTCGCCTACGATGCGGGCAGGGACGACCTGACAGAGGAGTGCATGGACAGATGCGCAGGGCTCCTGGAGCAGTTGCCCGCGCTGGCGGACACCTGGCGGAAGCTCTGGAGGAGCACCAGCAAGGCTGTGGGCTTCGAGGTGATAACCATCCGCCTGGGAGCGCTGGAGGCCCAGTTGAAATACGCGCTGGAATGCCTGGATGCCTTCTACCATGAAGGGGCAAAGATAGAGGAGCTGGAACTGGAGCTTCTGCACTACGGCTCCATGCGGCCCAGGCAGGAAGGGGCGGCCCTGGACATCGGCTGCCCGTTCTGGGACAGGATCGCCGCCATGAACCCTGTGGGCGGCGTATGATGAAGGTGTAATATAAGAACGTGAATTAATCAAATGAGGCTCCCTTCCGAAAGGGCGGAATTCCGCGTCCTGCCGGGAGGGAGCCTTTTCTTCTGCCAAGCGTCACTCTTTCCAATAGTCTATCGTTTCCTGCGAGGTGGTGACGATTCCAAATAGCTTTCGCATAAAATCTTCCTTTTCATGGAACATTTCCAGAATAAGGATGGTATTTTCGCCCGTTAAACGGTAAAAGAAATAGTTATGTTCCACAAAAATATAGCTGTAATCGGATTCGACATCATATTGCGATGAGATTCTTGTGCCCCAGCTCTTTTTCTAATTCATCTGCGGATATGGTTCCTTCAGCAATCACTGATTTTTCGGCTTCATGAAGCTTTAGCAGCAACTGATTTAAGGCCTTCTGCTTATCCAGCTCATCTAATTCCTGCATGTCGATAATGGCGCAGGAGCCATGTCCGTTGCGGGTAAGATAGACTCGGTTCCCATAGGAAACCTCATTTACCACCGCTGTGTAATTTCTCAAGTCTGATATGGGTTTTATATTCGGCATTTTGCATCCTCCAATTCTTCCAAACTTCCAGTCGGTTCTCTACACACCTTTCTGATAGTATTATACCAGTTGTCTGCCGTCGCCTGCAACAAATTTGCATGGAAATTTACAGCAAAATTTATGGCATGTGGATGCGCGGCTGTCTGCCTTTACATCCTTGCCTCCATAAGATTGCTGGAGGCATACCGCCGAAGCCCCCGGTAGAACACCGTTGCCGCCAGGGCGCAGATCAGGACGGTGTAGGCCAGGATCCGGGCCAGGCTTCCCATATCGAAATCCACCATCACATGCACCGGCCGGTAGATGACCATGCCCACGGGGAGGACCTGGTAGAGCAGGAACCTGGCCGCGCCGTGGAAGATGCCGTCTGGGTAGGTGGAGAAGCTGATGAAGCTGTTCATCAGATGCTGGGCGAAGGCATCGGCCCGCAGGAACCAGAAGGACAGGCTCCCCAGCAGCAGGGCGAAGGCCGCCAGGATTACAGCCCCTGTCACCGTGAACAGCAGGAACAGGAACAGCCGCTTCAGGCTGAAGCAGAAGACGCACAGCAGGATCAGTCCGTAGAGCAGGTCGCCGATGGCCGAGGTGTTGGTGGCGGAGGTGATCACGCTAAGCAGCACGTTCTTGGGCTGTACCAGGTAGGAGTCCAGCTTCCCGCTGACGATTAGGTCGGGCAGGGAGAAGGCTCTGGCGAAGAAGATTCTGGACAGGCCGAAGGTGCTGGCGGCCAGGCCCCACAGCAGCATGACCTCCCGCATGGTGTAGCCGCCGATGTCCTCTTTTATATGGAAGAGAATCATCCATTGCAGGATGAAGGTGGCATTGTTCAGGATCATGAAGCCGATGTTGGTCAGGAAGGTGACGCGGTTCAGCATCTCCCGCATGATATTGTATTTTATGGCCAGCAGGCAGACCCGCAGCTGGTTCTTAACCGCCGTTGACATATAATTTCCTTACCCCCTTTCCATAGAGATAGAACATGAGCGCCAGGGCCGCACCCAGGTACAGGGCCTGGGCCAGCAGGATCTCCAGATATTTTTCCATGGAGAAATCCACGATTAGCTTGGCCGGGCCGTAGCAGACGGTGTAGACAGGCGTGAACTTCACCAGGGGCTGGAGGGCCGCCGGGAATATCTCCACCGGAAACAGGGTGCCCACCACCAGCAGGAGCTTGCTGTAAAGCCACTGGAAGGGATTGGAGTCCTCAATCCAGAAGGAGATCATGCTGATGCACAGCCGCAGGACCGCGTCTATGGTGATGCCCGCGATGACCACGGGCACCGCCGCAAGAAGCGCCAGAGGGCTTAAATCCGGCAGAGGCCCCACGAAGACGATGCCCAGCCCCAGGGCCGACAGGGCGAACATGGGAAGCTGGATGCTCCATCCGCCCGTATATTTCGCCAGACAGTAAAGGCAATAATGGTAGGGCTTGCCCATCAGGTAGGCGATATTGCCGCCCCGGATGTCCCCGGCCACCTGTCTGGTCACCACCTGGGACGGGGTGCCGAACCAGATGGTCTCCGTGATCATGACGTACCATATCATCTGGGCCTTGTTGTACCCGGCAATCAGCTCTCCCGGCGAGGAATACATGTAATTCCATAGCTGGATGAACACGAAAATGATAATGGCGAAGCTGATGAAGCCCATTGCGATGCTGGCCGCGTACTGGAGGCTCTCCATGACCACGGACCGGTAGATGACTCTGTACTTTCGGATGCCGAGATGCCTGTTCATACGGCTTTTTCCTCCCTCCCCTCTGCCTTGTAGATATCCGTGATGATGGTCTCCAAAGGAATGTTGGAGATGTTGATGTCCTCCAGGTTCTCCGCGTCGATCAGGTGCAGCGCTTCATTGATGGGAAGCCTCCCCGTGTCCACCTGGAACCTCACCTGGCTCCCCTTCTGCTTCAAGAGGGTGATGCCCTCCGCGGCGGGCAGGGCTGTCTCCTCTCCCAGCTTGGCCTCCACGATTTTCCGGTTCAGATAATGGTGCTTCAGATGGTCCATAGAGTCGTCCAGCACGATTCGCCCACTGTTCACGATGATGATGCGCCTGCAGAGTTTCTCGATGTCCCCCACGTCATGGCTGGTGAGGAAGATGGTGGTGCCAAGCTCCCGGTTCATCTGTTTGATCAGAGCGCGGATATTCTCCTTCACCACCGGATCCAGACCTATGGTGGGCTCGTCCAGGAACAGTACCTTGGGCCTGTGGATTAGGGAGGCCACGATCTCGCAGCGGATTCTCTGGCCCAGGGACAGGTTCCTCACCGGGGTGTTCAGGAAGGAACCCAGCTCAAAGGTGTCCGCAAGCTCCCTTATGCGGCTCTCCGTCTCCCTGTCGGGAGAATCGTAGATCGCCCCGAAGAAGCGGAAATTGTCATAGGGCGTCAGGTGGGTCCAGAGCTGCTCCTTCTGGCCGAACACAGTGCCGATTTCATAGGCCAGGCGCTTGCGCTGCTTCGCGGGATCGATGCCCAGCACATTGGCCCGGCCGCCGTCGGGATAGAGGATGCCCGTGAGCATCTTGATGGTGGTGCTCTTCCCCGCGCCGTTGGGGCCGATGAAGGCCAGCATCTCGCCCGCCTCCACGGAGAAGGAGATGCCGTCCACCGCCTGCACCTCTTTGATCCTGGGGCGCAGGATTGCCTGGAGGCTCCCCTTCATGCCCTTTTCCTTCTGCCTGACCCGAAAGGTCTTAGCCAGGTTCTCTGCTTCGATTACATTCATGTCTTTCCCTCCCTCTGTGAATGTATATATGTAGCGATAAAATCTTGCCCAAAACCGGATAAACGGCATGACTGGCACTTGCCCAAAACCGGATAAACGGCATGACTGGCTGTGTTATTTGGCTGGCAGGAATTGAATGCCGTTTATATGGATTTCCTGTATGATAAATTCGCGTATTAAAAAGGAACCGCTCTGCCATGTACACCTTCGAGTATACGCTAGCGGCTCCTGTTCTGATTACCGCATAGCCAAACAAGACTTTCCGTCTTTTCGGCCATGCGCTCTTCCGGATGTCCACCGGAATCAGGTCGTGACCGTAAAGTGAAAAATCTGCACGGGCAGCATAATCAGTACATAAGATACACAATTGAATGCAAACATGATGAATTCTCCTGCTTTCGTCTATTTCAAGCACAGTAATCTGAAATTTCAAGTATGATATCACGTCTGTTTTGAAAAGTCAAGGGGTAAAATCCATAAAATTCTATTGATTTCACAGGCGGGACAGATTACAATAAGAACAGCGGATGTCCGACAGGAGGCCGGAAAGGCGGGCCCGGGGACGGTAGACGGGCATCGAGAGAATGGAGAGCAGGAGGACGTGAGGATATGAAGACAGGAGCACAGCTGTACACCATACGCACATACACGCAGAATGAGAAGGATTTCGCGCGCAGCATGAAGCGGATTGCACAGATAGGCTACAAGACGGTGCAGATTTCCGCAGCGGGAAAGGATATCCGCCCGGAGCGCATCCGGGAAATCTGCGATGAGAACGGGCTGGAGATTGTGCTGACCCACAGCGATGTGAACCGCATCCTCTATGACACGGAGAAGCTGATTGCGGAGCATGATATCATGGGATGCAGGTACATAGGCATAGGGGCCATGCCGGACAGATACCGCGCGCCGGAATGGCTGGCACATTTCGCGGAGGATTTCCGGGAGCCGGCGAAAAAAATCGCGGATGCCGGGAAGCTTCTGATGTACCACAACCATAATTTCGAATTCCGCAAGGTGAAGGCGGAAGGCACCGATAGGGAGAAGCGCATTTTGGAGTGTCTTTGTGAGTGGTTCGGGCCCCAGGAGCTTGGTTTTACGCTGGATACTTACTGGGTGCAGGCTGCCGGGGCGGATGTCTGCCAGTGGATTGAGCGATTGGCGGACAGGATTCCCTGCGTGCACCTGAAGGATATGGCTATGAGCGCGGAGGGACCTGTGATGGCGCCAGTGATGGAGGGAAATCTGAATTTCCAGGCCATCCTGAACAAGCTGGAAGGAACCAGCTGCAAGTATCTGCTGGTGGAGCAGGACATCTGTCAGGGGAGCCCCTTTGACTGCCTGAAGCAAAGCTATGACAATCTGGCAGCCGCCGGATACCGATGACAGGGGAGAGGACAGGATGGTACTATCGGACAAGACAATCATGAGGATGCTCCGGGAGGGGACGCTGTCCATGTCGCCCCTGGAGGAGGGGCAGATACAGCCCGCCAGCGTGGATATCCGGCTGGGGAACATGTTCAGCATCATTGAGGATCTGCCCAGAGGTGTCATCGACCTGGAGAATGAGATCCAATACCGTACCATGGAGACGGATACCTATGTGCTCCTGCCTGGCCAGTTCGTCCTGGCCACCACCATGGAATACATAGAGCTGCCCGACAATCTGACGGCCTTTGTAGAGGGGCGCAGCTCCCTGGGGCGTATGGGGCTGTTCATCCAGAACGCCGGATGGGTGGATCCGGGCTTTCGGGGAGAGATAACGCTGGAACTGTTCAACGCCAACCGCTGCGCCATTGAGCTAAAGGCCGGGCGCAGGGTGGGGCAGCTGGTGTTCGCCGAGATGGACGATGCCGCGCTGCATCCCTACCGGGGAAAATATCAGGGACAGACAGGCGCAACGGGTTCCCGTGCATTTATGGACGAGAAAAAGTGAAATTCATAATAATCGTTTAGAATCCTGAAGAATAAATGGACAAATTGCAGTATTTGGG
>CAMQOJ010000125.1 GCA_947003375.1 uncultured Lachnospiraceae bacterium | reverse complement strand
TCAGTTGGTAGAGCACCTGACTCTTAATCAGGGTGTCCAGGGTTCGAGCCCCTGGTGGCGCACTGGAAGGACTGTTTTTGAGGACATATGAGCCTTGGGGACGGTTCTTTTTTTGCGTGCGGAATCAGGCTTGAATTACCCCGCCTTTTTTTGTATAATATTCCAAGCGGCTCAAAGATGCCGGATGAAAGGAAAAAAGAGATGAAAAAGGTACGCAATATTGTGACAATGGTGTGCGCGCTGGCGGCAGCGGCGGCCCTGTGGATGCTGGCAGGGCCTCAGTTCCTGAAGTTCCGGGGAGGAGCGGTCCCCTTGGGGCCGGAGGACGACCCGGCCCAGGCGCAGGGGGAGTACGTATCCCGTGAGGTGGCGTATCCGGTGGCCTCCTATGTGGCGGAGTATTACTCCGGAGACCCGGACCGGGCGAAAGATTACGGATATGTCGTATACGATGCGGACAGGAAGAGCTTTTTCTGCATCAGGGAGTCCGACCAGAGGGACGGGGACTACGCGAGCCTGCTGTACAATCTGGAGCTGATGGCAGAGCTGCGGGCCACAAAGGACATGACGCCCGCCGTGGTGGAGGGGTCTTTGGAGCTTATGGATCAGGCCGGCATAGACCGGGCCCTGGCGGCGCTGGAGGAGAGCGAGATCGTGAGCCGCTATTACGAATTGCGCGGCGACGAATCGTACTATGAGTCCTATGCCGATACTTATTACGGGGACGAATACGGCAAGGTCCTGGAGGAAATGGGGCAGGTGCTCTATGACGGAGCGGCACAGGCGGAATGGTACTGCATAGAGAGCGGAAGCGTAAACGGCCTGGTCATATCGGACATGTGGATCTGCGTCCTGACGGCGGGGCTGAGCGTGCTGATCGCTTTGGGCAGCCTGGTTTCCCTGATTGCCGGAGGCAAGTCTGACCGGGGCGCCAGGCCGGCGGATACTGCCAGCGCCATGGAGCGGTTCCTGTATGAGCAGAGGGGCTGGGTGGAGGAATGGTGCCAGTACAGCCTGGGCAGGGCCAGCCGTTCCGCCTACATAGCGGTGGCAATCTGGGTGGTGCTGCTGGGCGCCCTGGGTTATTTCATCAAAATGCCCACGCAGAAGATTTTCGTCTTCTACCTGCCTCTGGGGCTGCTTCTGGGCGAGCTCACGGCGCTTTTCATACTGTGGGTGCAGAAGGGCCAGTCCAAACCGAAGAAGATCCTGAAGCGCATGGCCAAGTATATCAGGAAGGCGTTCCCCGCTCCGGGGGCCCAGGAGGAATTCGCGGAGGATTTCCTGAAAGCGGGGGAGGAATGGGCTTTCCGGGAGAGGAAGAAGGACTCCATGCTCTATGGACGGCTGGGAGACCGGTACTGGAGCTCCTTCTGGGGCCATGGCGTCCCTACCATAGTGGATGTGTCGAAGCTGGAGCGGGTGGAGCCGGAGACCATTTCCGGTTCCGTGCGCAGCGGCAAGGTGCGGGTGTCCTACGAGTCCTATTTGGCCAACTTCTATTACCAGGGCACCGCCCTCTACGACAATGCGGATAAAGCGTTCACCTTCCAGACCCTGTCCGGCAGGGCGGGATTCCTGGCGCTTGCCGTGAAGAAGGGCGTGGACGGCGTGAAAATCAGGGAGTCGTAGGGAGATATTTTACGGGAGGGCGCAAAGGTGGAGATATATCTATTCAGGCACGGGGAGACGGATTGGAATAAGGAGCGCAGGCTCCAGGGGCACAGCGACATTCCCCTGAACGGATTCGGCAGGGAGCTGGCGGTGGAGACTGCCGGTTCCCTGGCCGGGCTGACCTTTGACAGGGCTTTCAGCTCTCCCCTGAAGCGGGCCCTTGAGACCGCGCAGATTCTCCTGGCGGGCCGGAACGTGCCGCTGGAGACGGACGAGCGCCTGATGGAGATGGGTTTTGGCGACTGCGAGGGCGGGGCCTTCGACCTGCCGAAGACAGATCCGGAGCATCCGCTCCATGACTTTTTCTGCAGGCCCCAGCTCTTTTCGCCCCGGGGAGGCGCGGAGTCCTTCCAGGAGGCGCAGGCCAGAGGGCAGGCGTTCCTGCGGGAGAGGATCCTTCCGCTGGAGGGGAGCTGCGGCCGTGTCCTGATCGTAGCCCACGGGGCGCTGAACAGATGTCTTTTGAGCGCCATCGGAAATATCCCCCTGGAGAAGTTCTGGGAGATAGGACTGCCTAACTGCGCGGCCTCCATCCTCTCGCTGGAGGGCGGGAGGCTCCGCATCCTGGAGATGGGGAAGGTCTATTACGGCACGCCGGTGAACGCCAGGCCCTGACAGGGAGAGGGGCCTGTGCCGGCCGCAGGCATAGGCGAGGCGGCACAGGGACATGGACGGGAAAGGCTGTATGGGGAACCGGGGGGATGGAACAGCGGCCGGACCGGGATTAAGACATGGAAGGGCTGCCGGAGGGACGCGAACGGCACAAGGCATCGCCCGCTGACGAAAACGCAGCACCGGGGCAGACGGCCGGGGCTGATTGCTCAAGGATTCATGCATCGGAGTACCAGGGTGCAGGGGGAGGATATGACAGAGCTGACGGATATTTTTGACACCCATGCCCATTATGACGACAGGGCTTTCGACGAGGACAGGGAAGAGCTGCTGGCCAGCCTGCCGAAGCAGGCAATCGCCAGGGTGGTGAACGTGGGGGCAAACCTTGCCTCCTGTAAGCGCACTGTGGAGTTGACGGAAAAACATGATTTCATATACGGCGCGATAGGCATCCACCCCAGCGAGACCGCGGAGCTGGAACAGGAGGGCGCCTGGCAGAGCCTGAGGGAGCTGTATGGGGCGGAAAAATGCGTGGCCGTGGGAGAAATCGGACTGGACTATTACTGGGACGAGCCGGAGCGGGAGATCCAGAAGAAATGGTTCGCCCGCCAGCTGAACCTGGCAAGGGAGCTGGGGCTGCCGGTCATCATCCATTCCAGAGACGCGGCCAGGGACACGGCGGACATCATGAAAGCGGAAAGAGCCGGGGAAATCGGCGGTGTGGTCCATTGCTTTTCCTATACGAAGGAGACGGCCAGGACATTTCTGGACATGGGGTTCTTCTTCGGCATAGGGGGCGTGCTGACCTTCCGGAACGCCAGGAAGCTGAAGGAGGCGGTGGAGTACATTCCCTTAGAGCGCATCGTCCTGGAGACGGACTGCCCTTATCTGGCCCCTGTGCCCTACAGGGGGAAGCGCAACAGTTCCCTGTATCTGCCCTGTGTGGCGGCGGCCCTGGCCGAGATAAAGGGAATCGGCGAGGAGGATGTAAGGAGGACCGTCTGGGAGAATTCCGTCAGGCTCTACCGCATGGAGGGCCTGTAAATGCAGGGAAAGTGCGGCCCCGGAGCGGGAGGTGGAGAGTGGAAGAGAAGCGGCAGAGGAAAAAGAAGAACCTGACCATGTGGACCAAATATCTGCTGGATTTCATGTTTTATTCCGGAATCCTGGTAACGGTCACGCTGCCTTTTACCATCAGGCAGATCGGGAAAGCGCTCCCCCATATGGCAGAGCATTATTGGGTGACGGTGGCCATCTATTTCGTGCTGGGCGTGGCGGCGCTGGCATTGATTCGGGAGCTGCGGCGGATTTTCCGGACAGTCCTCAGGGAAGACTGCTTCGTGCAGGAGAATGTGGACAGCCTGGGGAGGATGGGGAACTGGAGCTTCTTCATCGCGGGGATGTCGGTGGCGCGCTGCATCGTCTACATGACCGTGGCCATGGCAGTGGTGATATTGGTGTTCGTGATCGCCGGCCTGTTCAGCAAGGTGCTGGCCTGTGTGTTCCGGGAGGCCGTGCGCTATAAGCTGGAGAACGACCTGACGATATGACTGCCGGGCAGACAGGGGGCTGTGCCATGGGAAGCGGTTCCGGCAGGGCTTCGGGGGAACGTCTGAGGGAGTATGGCGCGACATAGGCCGGGACTGAAATCCGCCGAAAGCGGACATAGGGGTGTGGGTATGGGAATCGTAGTGAATCTGGACGTGATGATGGCGAAGCGGAAGATGAGCCTGACGGAGCTGGCGGGGGCGGTGGACATCACCCTGGCCAATCTCTCCATCCTGAAGAACAACAAGGCCAAGGCCGTGCGCTTCACCACGCTGGAGGCCATCTGCAGGGCCCTGTCCTGCCAGCCGGGGGACATTCTGGAGTATGTGGAGGATGCGGATCAGGGCAGCAGGATTTTATAAAAAGTTTAGCATTATAAACCATCCCCTCTATTGACGCTGTCGCCGGAGTGGGGGTACAATATATATCTGTGGCGTCAGGCGCAGGATTTTCAAAAGGATTCTTTCGAATCGGTCAAGGGGTGGAAAAGGCATATGAAACAAAAGAAATTTTCTCTGCTTCCATATATATTAGGATATAAATGGTACTATCTGGGGGGCATCATCATCCTGCTGCTGGTGGACCTGGCGAATCTGTACATCCCTCAGTACACGGGGGAGATCATCGATGGACTGACCGCGGGGACGCTTGCCTTTGAGGGCGTGCTGGGGCTGGTGTTCCGGCTGTTCCTGGCAGGGGCTGTGATGGCGCTGGGGCGGTTCGGCTGGCGCTTCTTCATCTTCGGCGCGGCCAGAGGAATCGAATATAAGCTGCGAAACGACATGTTCGGGCATCTGGAGACCCTGTCCGCCCGGTATTTCAACAGCCACAAGACCGGAGACCTGATGGCCCGGTTCACCAATGACCTGCAGGCCATCCGCATGGCAGTGGGCATGGCGGTGGTGACGGTGTTCGACGCGGTGGTGATGACGGCCATGGTGCTGGTGAAGATGGTGGTCTACGTGGACTTCAAGATGACCCTTCTGGCCCTTGTGCCCATGATCCTCATCTCCATAGGCTGCTACTTCTACGGAATCGAGGCGAAAAAGCGCCAGACCAGGAGGCAGGAGGCTTTTTCCAACCTGTCCGACAAGGTGCAGGAAAGCCTGGCGGGGGTGCGGGTGCTGAAGGCCTTCGTCCAGGAGGAAGAGGACTTCAAGGCCTTCGAGAGGGCCAGCCGCAACAGCATGGAGAAGAACCTCTCCGTGGTGAAGCTGCGGGCGGTGTTCGGCCCTGCGCTGGACACGGTCATAGGCATCAGCCTTTTGATGACATTATTGTTCGGCGGGCGGCTGGTGCTGGTGGGGACCATATCCATCGGGAAGTTCGTGGCCTTCAATTCCTACATCGGCATGCTGGTGTGGCCCATGATCGCCTGCGGCGACTGCATCAACAACTTTTCCCAGGCGGCAGCGGCATTCCAGAGGATCGCCGCCATCTTCAGGGAGGAGCCCGACATCGTGGACAAGGCCCCGGCCTCCCTGGCGGGAAAGGACGTACATATCAAGGGGGACATCACCTTAAAGAACCTGACCTTCACCTATCCGGACGGGGAGACGCCGGTGCTGAAGGACGTGAGCCTTCATGTGGAGGCGGGGGAGATGCTGGGCATCCTGGGCCGGACGGGCAGCGGAAAGTCCAGCCTGGCGGATCTGCTCCTGCGGGTCTATGACTGCAGGGAAGGGGCGCTGCTTGTAGACGGCAGGCCGATTACGGATTTCCCCCTGGCCGTGCTCCACAGGGACATGGCCTATGTGCCACAGGACAATTTCCTGTTCTCGGATACCCTGGAGGAGAACATCGCCTTCGGTCTGGAGCAGCGGATCAGCGACCACCCGGAGCTGCGCTCCAGCATCCGGAAGGCGGCCCGGGCCGCCTGCATCCATGACAATATCGTGGAGTTCCCGGACGAGTACAGGACGCTGGTGGGTGAGCGGGGGGTGACCCTGTCCGGTGGCCAGAAGCAGAGAAGTTCCATCGCCAGGGCGCTTCTGATGGACGCTTCGGTATTGATTCTGGACGATTCCCTGTCGGCTGTGGATACGGACACGGAGGAGCAGATTCTGGAGAATCTGATGGAGCTGCGCAAGGGGAAGACTACAATTGTAGTCGCGCACCGCATCTCCACCCTGCAGAAGGCGAACCATATCGCGGTGCTGACGGAAGGGGAGCTGACGGAGTACGGCACCCACGAGGAGCTTCTGGAGCTGGGGGGCTTTTATGCGCATATCTATGAGAAGCAGCAGCTTGAGCAGGAGCTGACGGCTATATAGCCACTAGCCCGGGGCATTGAGCCTTGAGCAATCGGCACGCGCTGCCGCAAATTTAAACGGTGTGCAGTATATCCTATAGAGCCATCGTGCAGCGATTTTAATTAGGAGGATTTCAGATGAGCGCTTTGACGGAAGATAAGATTGAATCCAATTATAAAGGGAACGCACTGCTTCATCTGCTTTCTTATATGAAGCCATACGCGGGGTGGATGGCAATCTGCCTGGTGCTGGTCCTGGTGTTGACCGGGTTCGATCTCTACCGCCCTATTCTGATAGGCGATGCCATCGACCTGTTCGAGACCCAGGGGGACTACGGCGTCATCGTGGACACGGCTGTGAAATACGGCATTGTCCTGGTGCTGAGCTTTGTGTTCAATATCACCCAGAGCTGGCTCCTGCAGAAGACCGGGCAGAGCATCATCCTCACTGTCCGCAAGGAGCTGTACGCCCATATCCAGTCCCTGAGCAGCCGCTATTTCGACCTGACCCCTGTGGGGAAGCTGGTGACCAGGGTGACCAATGACGTGGAGGCCCTGGATGAGATGTACTCCGGCATTCTGGTGCGGCTGTTCAGGAACATCGTGAAGATCATCGGCCTGGCCGCCGTGATGCTGATGCTGGACTGGAGGCTGTCCATCATCTCCTTCCTGCTGCTGCCTGTGGTGGCGGTGCTGACGGTGGTGTTCCGCAAGATCGCCAGGGAGACCTACCGCATCTCCAGGACCAGGCTCACGGACATCAATACCTTCCTGTCCGAGAACATCTCCGGCATGCGCATCATCCAGATATTCGGCAGGGAGAAGCGGAAATTCGAGGAATTCAATGACAAGAACTATAAGCTGTACCGGGCCTTCTACCGGGAGATGATGGTGTTCGCCATCTTCCGGCCCCTGATATTCATTCTCAGCATCCTGGCTTTGATGACCGTGCTGGGGGTGGGCAGCAAGGACGTGCTGAACGGCACGATTTCCATCGGTACGCTGTATATTTTTGCACAGTATATCCAATCCTTCTTCGAGCCAATCCAGGAGCTGGCGGAGCAGTTCTCCACCCTGCAGTCCTCCATCGCCTCGGCGGAGAAGATTTTCACCATCATGAGCGAGGAGCCTCTGGTGAAGGAGGACGAGAATCCGGTGGTCCTGCCGGAGATCAGGGGGCGCATCGAGTTCTCCCATGTGTGGTTCGCCTATGACAACGAAAACTACGTGCTGCGGGACGTGTCCTTTGTGATAGAGCCGGGAGAGAGGGTGGCCTTCGTGGGCGCTACCGGCGCGGGGAAATCCTCTATATTGAATCTGATTGGACGGTATTACGATATCCAGAAGGGGAATATCTACATCGACGGCGTGGATATCCGGAAGCTTTCCAAGAAGCAGCTGCGCAGCGCCATCGGGCAGATGCAGCAGGACGTGTTCGTGTTCGAGGGGAATGTGGAGTACAATATCCGCCTCCACGATGGGGACATCTCGCCGGAGGATATCCGGGAGGCGGCGGAGTATGTGAACGCCTCCCATTTCATCGAAAAGCTCCCCGGCGGCTATCAGGAGCCTGTGACGGAGCGGGGCTCCACCTTTTCCGCAGGGGAGAGGCAGCTGCTGTCCTTCGCCAGGACCCTGGCCCACAAGCCCAGCATCCTGGTCATGGACGAGGCCACGGCCAATATCGACACGGAGACGGAGCTGCTGATCCAGGAGGCCCTGGAGAAGCTGATGCAGGGCCGCACCACCATCATGGTGGCCCACCGCCTGTCCACGATCCAGCACGCGGACTGCATCATGGTCATGCACAAGGGCAAGATCAGGGAGCAGGGCACCCACCAGGAGCTGCTGGCCCAGGACGGCATTTACAAAAAGCTGTATGAGCTTCAGATTCATCATGAGGCTACGGCGTAGAAAAGACTGCGCAGTAATTCAGATGTGGTAATAGGAAGTAAGAGGGATGACGATGTTAAGAGACGCGGTGGCAGCCAATCGTTTGGAGGAGGTCAGGCGGCTGTATGAGGCCTCCTTTCCGAAATCGGAGAAAAAGCCCTTCGGGTTCATCATGAAGAAGCGCAGGAAGGGCTTATTCGATGTGCTGTCCATTGAGGACGGGGAAGGGCAGTTCTGCGGCCTGGCCATCATGATGCTCTCCGGTGGGCGGGCATTGCTGGACTACCTGGCCATCGCGCCCCGCTGCCAGAGCAGCGGCTTTGGGAGCCGGACTTTGGAGGAGCTGGGGGAGCGCTACGGGAAAGAGCGGATTGTGGTGGAAATCGAGAGCACCGCAGGAGATGGGGACAGCACGGGGGAGCCCGCGGGGGAGAGCGGCCTGAGGCTCCGCAGAAAGGCCTTTTATCTCAGGAACGGGATGGTTCCCATGGCGTTTGTGGTGAATCTGTTCGGGGTGGAGATGGAGGTGCTCACCTTTGGGAGCGCGCTTACCTTTGAGCAGTATCATGCCATCTATAAGGAGGTCCTGCCGAAGGGGATGGCGGGGAAGGTACGGCTGCAGCCCTGATGCGCTTCTGGACTCCTTTTCAGGACAGGTAAATTTGCACATACTATATATTGTATCGCAGGTTTGTTTTTCTCAGGCTGATATCAATATATAGTATGTGTTTTTTGTTTGCCCGTTTTTGGGGCATCTGCATTTTCTACGTCTGCAGGACTGGATTTGGCTTGCATATGTCCCGGGATATGGTATGATGTAAGTGGGAATCAGCCCATGTCGATAATCTATTATTATGGAAATGCTTTAAGATTCTGACGACTCAGTAAATTTTCCGCTAATCGCCTGTTTCAGGAAAGGAATTTGCCTATGGACAAAACAAGTGTTCCGTCTGGCGGCAGTCCTGCCCAGCGCCCGGATTATCTGGGCATGGCAAAGGGGCCTGTCGTCATCCGACTTACCAATGATTACCTGTTCCACGTGCTTCTCCAGTATGACAATGAGGCGCTGAAAGGATTTATCTGCGCTCTTCTGAGGCTGAAGGCGGGACAGGTGAAGTCCGTCGTAGTCATCAATCCCATTGAGCTGGGCGCATCCATCGAGGCCAAGGATTTCATCCTGGACATCAAGGTGCTGCTTAACGACAGGGCCATCATCAACCTGGAGCTGCAGGTCATCAACCAGCATAACTGGCCGGAGCGCTCTCTGAGCTATCTCTGCCGGGCCTTTGACAACCTGAATCCCGGCGAGGGGTATCAGATGGTGAAGTCCGTGATCCATATCGGGCTGCTGGACTTTACTCTGTTCCCCCAGCTTCCGGAGTTCTATGCCACCTATCAGCTGCTGAACATAAAAAATCACATGCTGTATAGTGACAAACTGCAGCTTTCTGTGGTAGACTTGACTCACATAGATTTAGCCACACAGGAGGACATGCAGCATGGCATAGACCGCTGGGCAGCGTTCTTCAAGGCGGCCACATGGGAGGAGATCAAGATGATTGCACAGAGAGATGAAAACATCGCCAAAGCGGCTAACACCATCTGTAAGCTCAGCCAGGAGGACAAAATCCGTCTCCAGTGTGAGGCCAGAGAGGATTACTACCGCAGCCAGCGGGACATGGAGATTTACATGAATAAGCAGGCGGGGATCATAGCCGAGAGGGAGAGGGTGATGGCCCAGCAGGAGGGAAAGATAGCCCAGCTGGCTGAGCTGCTTTCCGAGAAGGATTCCACTATAGAGGCCCTTAAGGCTGAACCAATGTCATTTAGTTAATTTCGCAAGAAAGGTATGTACCTTTCTCTAAAG
>CAMQOJ010000124.1 GCA_947003375.1 uncultured Lachnospiraceae bacterium | reverse complement strand
GGGTATCGGCAACAGGGAAACGACAAAGATAAGACGGGATTGTAATCCGAAGTATAGAAAGAATAGAACAGGAAGGATGTAAAAGAAATGCAGGAGAAGAAAAATATTCTGACCTACGAGGGGCTCAGAAAATATGAGGACGAGCTACATGAGCTGAAGGTGGTGCGCCGCCAGGAAGTGGCCCAGAAGATCAAGGAGGCCAGGGAGCAGGGGGATCTGTCCGAGAACGCGGAGTATGATGCGGCCAAGGACGAGCAGCGCGACATCGAGACCAGGATCGAGGAGCTGGAGAAGATTCTGAAGAACGCCGAGGTGGTGGTAGAGGACGAGGTGGACCTGGATAAGATCAACATCGGCTGCGTGGTGAAGCTCCTGGACATCGAGTACAGCGAGGAGCTGGAGTACAAAATCGTGGGCTCCACCGAGGCGGACAGCTTAAAGGGCAAGATTTCCAACGAAAGCCCTGTGGGCAAGGCGCTGATCGGCTGCAAGGTGGGGGACAACGTGGAGGTGGAGACCGCCGCGGGCACCTTTACCTACAAGGTGCTGGAGATTCAGAGGAGCAGATAGAGAAAAGGCTGGGATAAGGGCCGCTGCAAAGGCAGATGATCTGCCAAAGCAGCGGCCCTGTTTTTGAGTTCAGCGGTTTCCGTGAAGCTTTTTGTCTGCCGGAACCAGAGGCAGCATCAGGAACCGATGGCATGCCTATTGCCCACCCGCCATGAGGCCGGCCTCCTTTTTCCGGAGGGCCCTGGCGAGGATGAGGCTGGCGGCAATCCCCAGGATGCCGACGGCAAGGGGCTCGAAGCTGATTTTTAGGATGGCACGCAGCAGAGTCTCGCGGGAGGCCATAAGCTTCAGCCACATATCATAATTGATCATGAGGAAGATGCCCGTCATGTTCAGGTTCAGCAGCCAGCCGCAGTTCTTATCCTGCTTGATGATGGCCCACAGATTATAGCCAAAGAACACCAGCTGAGCTATGAAGGCTGCGATGAGCTGCCGCTCCAGGAAGGGGCCTACCCTCATCAGCTCCCGCCCGAACAGGCTTTCCGCGCCCGAAGCGATGCCGGATGCGGCATACACGAACACAAAGAGGAAGAACACATCCAGCAGAAGGGAAATGCCGCCCAGAATGTACTGGATTTTCCCCGGGCTGTTTTTGCCATGATAGCCCAGGGAGGCAAAAAGGTTTGCCAGGATGCAGATGACCAGAAGCAGCGTGGTGTTGTTGAAGATGGCGTAGCCCACATGGTTGGCGAGGAACACTTCGATGCCGCAGTAGACCAGGAACACCAGCACCAGATAGCAGACGATTGTCTGGTACTTCATCTTCTTCCTGATTTTCTTCAGGCCGTCCAGGCCCCGCTGCTCGAATGCTTCGCCTGTGAGCACATTGGCTTTACAGGCCTCCATCACCTGGCGGCACTTGCCGCAGCTTTCCAGGTGCTCCTCCACATATTCCCTTGTGGCCTGGGAGCATATGCCCTCCGCATAGGACGGTATCAGGTCTTTTACGATATCGCAATTTCTGTTATCCATAGTAGCCTCCTTTTTGATTGTTTCAATCCCTCTGGATCAGGGAAAGCTTGGCCCGGTAGAACGTGACCCGGGCCCAATTCTCGGTCCTTCCCAGGATATCTCCGATTTCCCGGAAGGACAGGTCCCCCAGCACCCGCAGCTCCACGGTCCTCCTGGCGTCAGGCGGCAGGGCCTGCAGCCTGTCCCAGACATCCGCCAGCTCCACTTTGGCCATGGCGTGCTGCTGGGTGTCCTGGCAGGCCTGCAGGGATTCGTCCAGCTCCTCCAGCCGCACCCGGCTGCTTTTGTCCCAGTGCTGGTAGAGCAGATGCTTGGCGATCTGGCACAGCCAGGTGGAGAGCTTGCAGCTATGGTCGTAGCTGTCCAGGCGCTCCAGGGCCTTCAGGAAAGTCTCCTGCATCAGGTCCTCCGCCAGGGCGGGGTCTTTGCATTTTTTGTACAGAAAGTGGAATACGATCTGGGAATACTGTCGGTACAGTTCGTCCATGCCTCCCCTCCTTTGCTGTATGATTGGCGCCTCTACTTCCTATATCCGTTCCGTGGCGGTTTCGTTACAGATATTTTATGGAATCGGATGAGAAATTACAAGCCTGTGGGGCCCTCCCGGGCGAAAAGGCTTGAGATGGCCTGAGATAGCTCTTGAAAATGCAGTGCAATCCGGTATAATGTAGGGAGACCGTATACAGCGGGATACAGGAGAGGATGGAGGATGCGATGGTACATTTTAAGGAAATGCCCTATGAGAGGGTGACTTATGAGGAGCTGGAGGGGCGCTATAACCAATTGATAGAGGAATTCCGGGAGGCCGGGGACGGGGAGGCCTGCATGGCCGTCCTCAGGAAGCGCTATGAGCTGATGGCGGACATGACGGCCATGGACCTGTGCTATGTGCGCCATGACATGGACGTGAATGACGCTTTTTACGCGGCGGAGCAGGATTATTACGATGAGATAGGGCCAAAGCTCAGCGACCTGTCCAATCGGTTCGAGCGGCTGATTCTGGATTCCCCCCACCGAAAATACCTGGAGGAGGTCCTGGGGACTTATGTCTTCGCCCTCATGGAGGCCGGGCAGAGCGGGTTCGACAGCCGCCTGATCGAGCTGGCCCAGGAGGAGAACAGGCTGCTGGCCAGATACAATCAATTGACCTCCAACGGAACCGTGGACTGGGAGGGGGAGAAGCGCAAGCGCACCCTGATGACCCTGACCGCCCAGTCTCCGGACAGGGACGTGAGGAAGCGGGCTTCCCTTGCCATCGCCGACTCCTGGGAGGCCCAGAGGCAGGAGCTGGAGGAGATCTTCGATAAGCTGTTGGACAACCGGCGCAGGCAGGCCGGGGTCATGGGCTTCTCCAACTATGTGGAGATGAGCTATTTCCGCATGTCCCGCATCGGCTATGGGCCGAAGGAAGTGGCGGCGTTCCGGGAGCTGGTGAAGAAATACCTGGTGCCCCTGTCCCGGAAGCTGGAGGAGCGCCGCAGGAAACGGCTTGGCCTGGAGCATCTCTACATATACGATTCCGGGGTGCATTTCCCGGAGGGGAATCCGGTGCCTGTGTGCGTGGAGTCCGCGCCGGTGGGCAGGGCCGGCATGGCCCAGGGCGATGGGGCGGACGATGGGGCTGACAACTGTGGAGCGGGAGACGGAGAGAGCGCGGTGGGCAGCGCTGCCGCCTGCCTGGAGGCCACCCGCAGGATGTACACCGAGATGTCCCCGGAGACGGCAGAGTTCATCGCATTTCTCCTGGACAACGGCCTGGCGGACGTGGAGATCCGGGACGGCAAGCGGGGCGGCGGCTATATGACTACATTTGAGAGATACAAGGCCCCCTTCATCTTCGCCAATTTCGACGGCACCTTTGAGAACGCCTACATCATGTGCCATGAGGGCGGCCACGCCTTCCAGGGATATCTGAAGCGGGACGAGGAGATCAGGGAGCGCTGCTGGAACACCTCGGAGATGGCGGAGACCCATGCCATGGCCATGGAGTTCTTCACCATGCCTTACATGGAGCTGTTCTTCGGGGAGCGGGCCGGGGACTACCAGGCCATGCATCTGGAGGACGCGGTGCGGCTGATCATCAACCAGTGCCTGCAGGACGAGTTCCAGCAGCTTGTGTACGAGGACCCGGACATGACCGCGGAGAAGTGCAATGGGCTCTGGGCCAGGCTGGACAGGGAATATTTCCCGGACAAGGACTATGACTGCAATGTGAACCTGCGGGAGGGCCGGGGCTGGCAGCGTATCCCCCACATCTATCACTGGCCCTTCTATGCCATCGACTACGCCCTGGCGGACATCGGCGCTCTGGGGTACTACCGTTGGATGCATGAGGACAGGGAGGCCAGCTGGGAGAGCTATCTGCGCCTGTGCAGGGAGAGCGGCACCATGGACTTCCCCAGCCTGGTGAAGAGCGCGGGCTTGGGCAGCCCCTTTGAGGAGGAGACCATGGCCAGGCTGGCGGAGTGGATGGAGAGGAAGCTGACGGAGCAGTAAGGCAGTTGGGGACAGGGCGCTTAAGGATGCCGCCCGCAAGGATGCCGGGGAGACGCGGCGATTTGACGGGCAGAAGGCAGACAGCGATTCTGCGGGATACTGAGAGGGAATCCCCTTCCGGGAAGGGAGACAGATGAGCGATAAAGTCACGACAAAAGAAAAGGTCAGCTTCGCGCTGGCGAACCTGGGAAATATCCCCATCCAGACCATACTGGGGTCTTATCTGCTGATATTCTACACCAATGTAATCAGCCTGAACCCGGCGGCCTGCGCCACCCTGTTTTTGATTGCCCGGGTGATGGACGCGCTGAAGGACCCCTTTATGGGATTTCTCATCGACCGGCTGCCCACCACGAAACACGGGCATTTCCGGCCCACCCTGATCGTGGGCACAGTGCTGTGCTCCCTGAATTTCCTGCTGATCTGGTTCGCGCCCCTGATGGCCACCTCCGGGAAGCTGGCCATCGCCTATGTGACCTATCTGCTGATCGGGGTGCTGTTCCCGGTGATGGACATCTCCCTGAACAGCATGCTGCCGGTGATGACCACGGACATGGAGGAGCGGGGGGCCCTGAGCGCCCAGAAGGGCTTCGTGTACACCCTGGGCTCCTTTCTGGTGAATCTCAGCGCCCCTGTGATCATCGGCAATGTGTCCGAGAAGGAGGGCTATATCAATCTGGTGCTGATCGCCACGGCGGTGATCGCGGGCTGCTCCATCGCGGGGGCGCTGGGATTAAAGGAGCGGGTGCAGGCCCAGCCGGGGAAGGACAGCTACAAAATCAGGGACCTGTTCCGCATCCTGGGCCAGAAGCCTGTGGCGATCACCTTTTCCGCCGCGCTGATCTACATGACCGGGAAATATGTGATGAACACCACATTGGCGTATTTCTTCACTTATGTGATCGGGGACCTGAAGCTGATGAGCGTGGTGTCCGTGGTGCAGCTGTGCGCGCTGCTCCCGGCCACGCTGCTGGTGAACGCCCTGATCCGGAGGGTGGGGCGCAAGCGGGCCTATATGCTGAGCCTGGCTTTGATCGGCACGGCGCCTCTCCTGCGCCTGATTGATGTGATCAGCATCCCCATCCTGCTTGCGGCCATGGCCATCGCCGGGTTCGCGGACGGGCTTTGCATGCCGTTGACCTACGGTATCCAGGCGGACAATACGGACTATGTGGAGCTGGAGCTGGGATATCGTGCGGATGCGGCCATCGCGGCCCTGTCCGGCTTCATCACCAAGTGCGGCATGGGCGTGGGCGGCGCCATCCCGGGCTATATCCTGGAGGCGGCGGGCTTTCAGGGGGAGGCCCAGACCCAGCCGCCGGGGGTGCGGACGGCCCTGATCGTCTGCACCATCGCCGTGCCCGCCGTCATGTGCGTGGCGGGCGCCCTGCTCTTCGGCGCGTATCCATTGACCCAAAAGAGGCTGGCGGAGCAGGTGGAACGGGTGAAGGGGGCTAAGCGGGGATGAGGCTTCATTGAAGTTTTTTATTAAAGTTTTGTTGAAGTGACAGGCATATTTCGGCTAAAGTGATGAAAGAATAGATAATAGCCGATATATGCTTGTTTTTTGGTCACAGTTCGGCTAAAATGAAATATAGTTGAATATTGGCCGAAGGAGGGGGACGGAATGAAGTATATCACAAGAGAGCTGGAAAAAGTGGTGAGCCAGGCCGCAAAAGAATATCCGGTGGTTCTGGTCACAGGCCCAAGACAGGTGGGGAAGACGACGATGCTCCTGAAGCTCATGGAGGGTACGGACAGAAGATATGTGACGCTGGACGATTTGAATGAGAGAAGCATGGCGAAGACGGATCCGGAACTGTTCCTGCAGCTCCACAAGCCGCCAGTGCTGATAGACGAGGTGCAGTATGCCCCGGAGCTGTTCACTTATATTAAGGTGCATGTGGACAAAAGCCATGATCCTGGCGCGTTTTGGCTCACAGGCTCGCAGGTATTCAAGCTGATGAGAGGCGTGCAGGAGTCCCTGGCGGGAAGGGTGGCGGTGCTGTCGCTGACTTCCCTGTCCCAGGCTGAAATCTATGGGGGTGCCACGGAGCCCTTCACAGTGGATCTGGAAGCGCTGGCCGTGAGGAGCGAGGCCGGCAAAGAGGCGGATACCGAGGAGATTTTTGCGCGGATCTACAGAGGCTCCATGCCTGCAATCGTCAGCGGTGCCAAGAGCAGTAGCCAGATTTTCTACGGCAGTTATCTGAGCACTTATATGGAAAGGGACGTTCGGGAGCTGTCTGAGGCTATCGACTCTCTGAAATTCCATCGATTCATGACCGCTGTGGCGGCAAGGTGCGGCCAGATGCTGAATGTGGCAGATATGGCAAGGGACGCGGACATCAATCAGCAGCAGGCGAAAAGCTGGCTGGGCATTCTGGAGACCCTGGGAATCATTTTCTATCTCCATCCCTATTCCAACAATATGCTGAAACGTCTGGTGAAGACGCCGAAGCTGTATTTCTATGACACAGGGCTGGTCTGCTATCTGACCAGATGGAACAGCCCGCAGACTCTGGAATGCGGTGCCATGAACGGGGCGGTTCTGGAGAACTATGTGGTGGCCGAAATCAGGAAGACCTATCTGAGCTGCGGAATGGAACCATATCTGTATTATTACCGCGATAAAGATGCCAAGGAGATTGACATGGTGCTGGAGCATGACGGCGTGCTCAACCCCATTGAAATCAAAAAGACAGCTAACCCCGGAAAGGAGCTGATAAGGGCATTCGGTCTGCTGGATCGGGCCTCGGTGCCCCGCGCCAAGGGGGCTGTCATCTGTATGAAGCCCGGCTTGGGCGCCATCGACAGGGACAATTATATCGTGCCGGTGTGGATGATTTAGTGTGGGGAATTCTGTGTATATCATGTGGATTTCCTATTGCAATATGTGGAAATGGTTGTTATAATGTGGTATAAGTTGCAGATGTGTGGAAAAAGCAGGCAGGAAGGCCATTATTATATGAATACGGCATGGCCGGAGGAAGATAAGCAGGATAGGAGAGATGCAAATGTTTGCCACAGAGAGGCAACGGGAAATCATAGAGCTCATAAACGCCAAGGGCGCGGCCAAAATCGGAGAGTTGACGGAGCGGTTTGGCGTGTCTGTGGAGACCATCCGCAGGGATCTGCTGGAGCTGGAAAAGCAGAACAGCCTCCGCCGCGTCCATGGCGGAGCCCTGCGGATTCCGCGCAGCGGGGAATATCTGGACCGGAAGGAGCGCAGCGGGAAGAACCGCGAGAAAAAGGCGGAGCTGGTGCAGTATGCCGCAGAGCTTATTTCCGAATCCGACATTCTTATGGTGGACTGCGGAAGCACGGCGGTGGAATTCGCGGTGATGCTGCGGGAGCGTTTTGAAAGGTTGACGATAATCACTAGCTGTCTGGACGTTTTCGATGCGCTCAAAAATAAGGAAAGCTTCGAGCTGTACCTGTGTTCCGGGTTTTATATGGGAAGGGAGAACGCGTTTTATGGCCCGTGGGTGCTGGAGTCCCTGGAGCGGTTCCATGCGGATAAGGCCATTCTCTGCCCGTCGGCAGTGTCCATCCAGTACGGAATTATGGACTACGACAGGGAATTGTGTACGATACAGAAGATGATGATGGCCCGGGCGGGGGAGACCGTGTTCCTTGCGGACAGCGATAAATTCGAGAAAAGCGGCTTTCTGAAAATCGCGGATATGAAGCAGGACTGCATTTTGGTGACAGACTCCGGGCTGGAGGAAGAAATCTACAACCTGTACCAGGAGAACCAGATTCGGGTGCTGAGAGGGAAGAAGGACTGGCCGAAGGCATCACGCGTAAATTTTTGAGAGGCTGTCTGACAAAAAGACGCGGAAGCGGGCATCTGGGTGGAGCCAGGAAAAAGAACCGAAAGGATGAAAGAAAGCGATGGAAACGGAAAGCAAAGGTCATGGCGGGATGCTGATTGCTCTGTGCACGACATGTTATTTCGTCAGTTACCTGACGAGAATCAATTACGGCGCGGTGCTTCTGGAAATCGAAAGGGCGGAGGGCATCAGTAAGGTTGCGGCATCCATGGCGGTGACGGGAAGCTTCATCACCTATGGGGCAGGGCAGCTGATCAGCGGCTGGCTGGGAGACCGCCTGAAGCCTGAGAAGATGATTTTGGCAGGGCTTTTGACCACGGCGTGCATGAACCTTCTCGTGCCCATCTTCACGGAGCCGAGAGCGATTCTGGTCTTCTGGTGCATCAACGGGTTCGCCCAGGCCCTGATTTGGCCGCCCATGGTACGGATTATGTCGGCGTGTCTGGACGGGGATAGATATAAAAAGGCCGTGGTACGAGTGACCTGGGGGTCGTCCGCTGGGACGATTGCCGTCTACCTGCTGGCACCAGCCTGCATTCAGTGGAAGGGATGGAAAAGCCTGTTCTTCCTGTGTGCGGCAGGCGCCATATGCTTTGCGGCGGTCTGGATAAAAGGAATCCCGGCGGCGATGAAGCGCGCGGGAGAGACCCGGAACCGGGAGCAGGACAGCACAGGCAGCGCTCCCCGGCCCGCTGCTGCAGGCACCGACCAGCCAGGGCATCTGCTCTCAAAGAGCGCTGTCCTGGTGCTGGTGCTAGTGATGCCGGCTATCGTCATGCAGGGTGTCCTGCGTGATGGCATCACCACCTGGATGCCCAGCTATGTGGCCGCGATGTTTTCGTTGGACAGTTCCTCGGCAATCTTAAGCGGAGTGGTGCTTCCGATTTTTTCCATCGTCTGTCTGGAGATTGCTTCCGTGCTGAACCGGAAGCTCATCCGGAACGAGCTGCTGTGCGCCGGAGTGGTCTTCCTGACGGGATTTTGCTGCAGCCTGCTCCTTGCTTTCCTGTCCTCTGTCCACGTCCTGGTATCGGTGGGCCTTGCCGCTTTGGTCACCGGCTGCATGTACGGCGTGAACGTCATTCTGGTGAGCATGCTTCCTGCCTTTTTCCAAAAAAGGGGGAAGGTGAGCACCATTTCCGGGCTGTTGAACTCCTGCACCTATGTGGGAAGTGCGCTTTCCAGCTATGGAATCGCCTGGGTGGCGCAGGAGAAGGGCTGGCAGAGCGTGCTGTGGCTCTGGGCGCTGGTGGCCGCTCTGGGGACGCTGCTTAGCATGCTGTGTACCAGGCGGTGGAAAATGTTTAAGACAGATGCGTCATAAAAAGCCGCCCCGGGAGGCAAAGCGGATGTCCGCTGTCCGGGGCGGGATTTCTGCTTCCGTTGTTTCCTTGACGGATGTCGGCTAGGCCGCTACGGCAGAACAGGTCAGGTACAGATAGACCGCGTACACGCACAGGAGCAGGATGCCCTGCCATTTCTGGAATTTCTGGAAGACCATGGCGGGAATCACGGCGATGCAGCCCACCAGAAGACAGGCGGGAAGGTCGTACCTGGCGGAGGTGGCCGCAATGGGCAGCGCTTTCCCGGACACCAGAGAGCACAGGGGCAAGATTAATGTCAGGTCGATGATGTTGGCTCCCAGGATATTGCCCACGGAGAGCGAGGACTGCTTCTTGATGATGGCGGTGACAGTGGTGACCAGCTCCGGCAGGGAGGTCCCCACCGCGATGATCGTCACGCCGATTACCCGCTCCGGCACCCCCACCATGGCGGCCAGGGCGCTGCCGTTGTCCACCAGGAGATCCGCGCCCCAGACGATGCCCACGGCCCCCACCGCGAATTTGGCCAGGTTCACGGCGATTTCCTGTTTCCCCTGGATCTTCCTGCGGCCTGCCGCGTCCGCGCTGGCTTTCATGGAGCGCTTCGCGGAGCTCACATTTTCCCATAAAAAGAAGAAGAAGATGACCATCATGGCGATGGTGATGGCCGTTCCCATCTGGCC
>CAMQOJ010000123.1 GCA_947003375.1 uncultured Lachnospiraceae bacterium | reverse complement strand
GGTAGAGCGGGATTTGGTCAGCCTCCATCCCGGAGAAGCCAGGGAATATCTCAAGACGGAATACTATGGGAAAAAAACGGCAATCTGCCTGGCGGTTCTTTTTATGGGGACGTTGTTCGGAGCAGCGGCGAAATTCAGCGCTATGGACAAGGTCGTACTGAGGGAGAATGGGACGGTGGCCCGGGGCAGCTACAGGGAAGGGAGCCAGGAAATCAGGATTGAGACGGACTATGGCCAGCAGCAGATGGACTTCCAGGTGGAGGTGGAGCCGAAACTTTTGTCTGAAGAAGAGACGGAAAAGCTGTTTGCGGATTTGATGGAAAGGCTGCCGGAATACATACTGGGCTCCAACAGCAGCCTACAGAATGTGGCATCTGATTTGAACCTAAAGGAAAAATATGAGGATTTTCCCATATCAGTACAATGGAAGAGCAGCAATCCTGGGAGAATCAGCGATTCCGGGCAGATATTCTCTCTGGAGGAAGAGGCGGCGGTGACGCTTTCTTTCCGGCTCACCTACCGTACACAGGAGCGAAACGGGGAACTGGCGGTGCTATTGAAGCCTCCGGTGCCCGCACAGGAGGACATGCTCCACATGGAGATGGAGGAGATGCTGCAGGAGTCCCAGAGCGGCAGCCTGGGCCAGGACGAATGGCGGCTTCCGGCGCAGTGGAGGGGCGAAGACATCCGCTGGAGGCAGGTGGTGGAGGACAATAGCCTGCTTTTGTGGGGAGTGGCCCTGGTGACGGCAATCTCGGTCTTTCTGTTTTTGGACAAGGATCTCCATGAGCAGCTTGAGAAACGGAAGAGGATCCTGCGACGGGAATATCCGGAAATCGTGCATAAGCTGGTGCTGTTTGTGGGGGCGGGAATGACGATTCGCGGAGCTTTCCAGAAGGTCGCCGGGGACTATGAGGCGAAGCGCAGGGAGGGCGGAAGAGAGTCGCCGGCCTATGAGGAAATGCTGTATACCTGCCGCGAACTGCGCTCGGGGGTTTCGGAGGGGCTGTCCTACGAACATTTTGGGAAGAGGGCCGGCCTGCAGGAGTATATCCGATTGAGCGCCCTTCTCGCGCAGAACCTGAAGCGGGGAAACAGCACGCTGCTGGAGAGGCTGCGGGAAGAGGCGGAGAAGTCTGCGCAAGAGCGGCTCCAGGAGAGCAGAAAAATGGGGGAGGAGGCAGGAACGAAGCTTTTGGTGCCGATGGTGCTGATGCTGGCTGTGGTAATGGTAGTCATCATGGTCCCTGCCTTTTCAAATATGTAACTGGTAACAAGTCTATGGCCGCGTCTGCGGCAGAAAGAGAGGAAAAATGAGTCAGGTAAAAGGAATGAGAGAATTTCTGCGGGAAGAGGACGGGATGGGTACGGTGGAGATTATTCTGATTATCGTGGTGCTGGTAGGGCTGGTCATCATTTTCAAAAGCCAGATTACACAGATAATCAACACGCTTTTCCAGAAGATTACTTCTCAGACGAGCACAGTGTAGACAGGAATGGACAGGACTGAAGGGACAGATGCGGTACCGGAATGGAGAGAGAATGAAGAATTTGGGATGCATATGCCGCAAAGTGTATGACCGCGATAATGCAGGGCAATCACACAATGCATATCTGACTGTAACGCTGGCCTTGTGCCTTGCGGTCATACTGTCCCTGTTTCTGACCCTGATAGACGGGGTGCGCAGGAATGGGGCGAGGCTGGAGGTTGAGTGTGTAACAGATATCGGACTACAAAGCATAATGGCAGAATACCATCGTGAGCTGATGAAACAATACAATTTGTTCGCAATCGACTCTTCCTATGGAACCGGCACCTGTGGCCGGGCCAATACGGAGGCGCATCTGCTTCAGTATCTGTCAGGAAACTTAAGTTATGATGATATTTTTCTTTCAGATTATCTTTACAGGGATTTTCTGGGGCTTACGGTGGAACAGGCGGAATTGACCAAGGTGTCCATTCTGACGGATTATGGTGGCGCTGTGTTCCGCGGCGATGCCGTGAAGGCTGTGAAAGCAGATGTGGGATTAGGGCTTTTGGAAGAGCTTCAGGGTTGGATGCAGAAGGTAGAGGTAAATGGCTTGGAAGAAGGAAAGGAGGAGGCCAGGAAACAGGAGCTTGACGCAGAAATCAGGGAATGGATTGACGAATATGATGGAACGGAGATTGAGGTAGGTGAGGACGAGTGGGGCAGGGTGGAAATCAGAAATCCCACAGACGAACTGGAAGCGACCAAAAGGCTGGGGCTTTTGCGGCTGGTGGTGGGCGATGCGGCCAGCGTTTCGACCAATATCATACATACGGAGGGCCTGATTCTGAACAGGATGCAGCAGGGACGGATAAACTATGGAAATATAGCGCTTGAGGAGAATGCGGGAGCAGGACAGATGACGGAGCGATTCCTCTTTCAGGAATATTTGCTGCGGTATATGGGGCGGTATGGGGAGGAGCATGAGGAGGATGCTCTGCATTATCAAATCGAGTATCTGATAGGAGGGAAGGAGAGCGACGTGGAAAATCTGAAAAGCGTCGTCAACCGCCTTTGCATCCTCAGGGAGGCCGCAAACGCTATGTATTTGATGTCAAATGAGGCGAAGAAGGCCGAAATTAAGCTGGTGGCGGCAGCAGCCTGTACCCTGATTGCGCTGCCGGCGCTGACGCCGCTTCTGGAAAGCGCAATTCTTCTGGCTTGGGCCTATGCGGAGAGCGTCTATGACGTCAGATCTCTGCTGGCAGGGGGAAGGGTACCGCTTCTGAAAGACGATGGGAGCTGGCACTACAGTCTTACGGCGGCGTTAAGCGGCAGCCTGCAGGATGAGGGGACGGGCGGGGAGGGACTTGGGTACGAGGACTATCTGAGAATTTTCATGATGCTGTCGGATATGGATACCATAACGGCGCGAGCCATGGACATGGTAGAGGCTGATATCAGAAAGACACCCGGTAACGCTGGATTCAGACTGGATGGGTGCTTTCGGACAGTGGAAGCCCGCGTTCGAATAGGCAGTACCCATGGTTTTCGATATGAGATTACGAGACAAAAAAGATATGAGTAAGAATAGTGAGGTGAATAGTGATGTCCTCTTTATGGAGCGGCGGCAATCGAGTAGAACATTCAACAAAACAAGGAAATCCTTCTCCGACACATCAAGATTTTTATACGGATTCGGCCCGGAATCCGGATACTTCCCCGGATAGCGGCAGATGCCGGCTATCCGTCCTGCTCCGCATCATGGAGAGGACATCACTGTTTGCCTTCTTTTCCGAAAAAGTTCAGGCTGGCATGACTGTAGAGGCCTCTATCGTTCTTCCGCTGTTTCTTTTCTTTTTCCTGAACCTGGGATGTGCTGTGGAGATGATTCGCCTGCATGGAAATCTACAGCTGGCCCTATGGCAGATTGGGAGCAAGATGGCTGTGTATGGCTATGCGCTGGACAGTGGAGAACAGCCGGAGAGCAATGACGGCTGGTGGAGGGACTTGGCAGGAGCCGTGGTTTCAGCCGCCTATGTGAAAGGGCAGGTGATAAACTCTGCAGGAGCAGATTACCTGAACAGTACTCCTCTCGTGAATGGAACCGGTGGTCTGCAGCTTTGGGAAAGCGATATATTCGGGCCGGACGACAAGATTGACATTGTTGTCACATATTCGGTCTCTCCCTGGAGCAGCCTGATTGGATTCCGGCCTTTTCGGATGGCGAACCGTTTTTATGCGCATATCTGGAACGGATACAGCCTGTCCGGCACAGGGGAAGAGGGGGAGGAGACTCGGATTGTCTATGTCACGGAAAGCGGAGCTGTGTACCATTTGAGCATGGACTGCACGCATCTACAGCTTTCTGTACGGGAAATCTCCTCCGTTGGAATCGATGACATGAGGAATCAGGGAGGAGGCAGATACTATCCTTGTTCCAGGTGCGCAAATGGAAGCTTGCGGTCTACTTTATATATCACGATGGAGGGAGACCGTTATCATTATGACAGAGGATGTTCCGGCCTGAAGAGGACGGTATCCACTATGACGATAGAGCAGGCGCAGGAGGCGGGCTACCGTCCCTGCAGCCGCTGTGGAGGGTGAAGATATGTGGAGTATACTATTTGTGACAGGTTGGCTTATCACCGCCGGCATTATGGACGTGAGGACGCGCAAGGTACCGATATGGATGCTTGTATTAGGAGGTGCTTTGGCCGTGTGGGCGGCTTTCTGCCAACACAGAGAATGCCTGGAAGTGCTGAGGGGGATGCTGCCGGGCATCCTGCTCCTTCTGGTAGCGCTTGGAACGAAAAAGGCAGGATATGCTGACGGTATTGTGCTGTGCTGTCTGGGGATGGCGGTGGGAAGCGAGGAAACCCTGGTGCTGCTGGGTCTTGGCCTGTTTTTGATTTCCCTGTGTGCCATGGCTTTGCTTGTGCTACGAAAAGTAGGGAGGGACACGGGGCTTCCGTTTCTGCCGTTTCTGGCCGCGGCCTGGCTTGTGGTGGTAAGAATATAATTGCAGCAAATGCACAGCTGCGGACAGGAGGGAAGATGCGGAACAGGAATGCATACTTTACGGTGGAGGCAGCGCTGGTACTGCCTGTGGTGATAGGAGCGATATTGTTTGTGATTTATATGATGCTGTTCCAGTATGACAGATGTCTGTTGGAGCAGGATATTGGGGGCATAGCCCTGTGGGGAAGCATTGTGGAGGCCTCAGATACAGCGGAGCTGGAACAGAAGGTGCAGACCCGGATATCTGAGCTGTACAGGGGAAAATATGTGGCATGGAGGATGACCAAGCTGGATGCCTCTGTGGGAAGAAATCGTTTTTGCGCAAATGGAGCAGGGCAGTTGACGTTTCCTGTACCGGGATGGAATTTTTGGAGTGCGGACAATATGTGGGGGACAGCAGCCAGCTATGAATACAGCCGGCTCTCTCCAGTGACATTTATCCGGTTATGCCATAGATTTGGCGAAGAAGCAGGGAGGTAAGCCGTAAAGTGTTGAATGTAGAATATGTGAGAAGCCTGAATTGCAACTACGAAAGAATCCGGTTGGATAAATTGCCGGAAGAGAAAAGATATCAGTACAATATCCTTGGAAGATGTCAGATCAGGGGATTGCTTCCTTGTAGCCTCCGTTATATTGATGGGCAGGCCTATCTTTACTATGATATATCCTCCAGACAGAATGTGGCGCTTTTGTATGGCAGCCGCTGTATTACCAGGGAATGGGTGAGGGACTTTCTTTGGAGTCTGCGCCAAATCCAGCAGGAATTGGGACGGTTTCTATTGGATGTGGATAACATCCTCTGGTATCCCGAGCAGATTTTTCAGCAATTAGAGGGCAATGTCTTTTCCTTTCTCTATATCCCTTATTATGAGGGGGAATCCGGGTTTATGAAACTGATGGAGTTCTGGGTAGAGCATATCGATTATAATGATGAGGTATTGGTGGACTGCGTCTACCGCATATATGAGAGGGTAGAGCGCAACGGGGAGATTTATCTGCAGAACCAGATTTTCGAGGATGCAGAGTGCCTGGAGGATGCAAAGATTCCGGAACTGGTGTATACGGTGGTGGAGGAATCCAGAATGGAGGAGGCAGGGGGAGACATGCTTCCTGCAGTCCCGTCGATAGATTCCGGAGAAGAAAAGGCCCGGATACAGGATAAACAGACGAAACCCGGTAGGAAAGGCATCAAAGGCATTTTGGAGGGGAAGCGCAGCCGGAGCCAGCGGCTGAGGGAGGATTACCGGCAAGCCAAGCATCAGGAAATGGCGGGCTATGATTATGCGGTAGCGGAAAACACCCATTATGAAGCGGCATATGGACAGACCGTGTTTTTTGAGGAGAAGACAGAAAGCAGCAGACAGCCTCATAGACTGCTGACTCTGGAAGGCAAGCTATGCTTAGCGCTTGACCGGCCCAGCATTTCCATAGGAAAGAAAAAGGGAGAAGTTGATTTCGTTTTGCAGGATTCTTCTGTCAGCAGAATGCATGCCCGTATTACAAGCGTAGAGGGAGATGCTTATCTTGAGGATTTGAATTCTACCAATGGCACCTATCAGAATGGACAGCGCATGCACCCTTATGAAAAGAAAAAACTGGAAGAAGGGGACGAGATAAAATTTGGAAAGGTAGTTTTTGTGTTCCGTTAGACAATATTGATTGAAAAGCGCGTAAGATTATGCTAGAATCGATTAAAGAAAAAGAGATGTTCAGGAGGAAAGGTCCTTGCGCTCATTGAAATTCCAACCTGTTGTCAGCACGGCTTTGGTGGTAGTCAATGTGATTGTCTTTGCCGCATGCAATTTTACCGGAGATTTGCTGTACGATGCCGGATGCCTGGATATCTATAGCGTGCTGGTGCGAAGGGAATATGGCAGGATTTTGTGGTCGATGTTTCTGCACAATGGGATAGACCATCTGTTTAACAATATGCTGATATTATTCTTCCTGGGATCCATGATCGAGAAGGAAGTAGGGCATATCAGATATGGGGTGCTGTATTTTCTCTCGGGTATCGGCGGAAATCTTTTGTCGCTTTTATCCAGAGCGATTCGCGGAGAAATGACAGCTTCACTTGGGGCCAGCGGTGCTGTGTTTGGCCTTGACGGTGTATTGCTGGCCATGGTATTGTTTTCAGGCAGGCGGATGGAGAATGTGACTCCGTTCAGAGTGATGGCGATGATTGCGTATTCCCTCTACAGTGGCTTTACGGGCCGTAACATTGATAATGTGGCGCATGTGGGAGGATTGCTTACGGGTTTCTTGGCCGCCAGCGTCATGTGCGCATTTGAACGCTGGCGGCAGAGGACGTCAGGTTGATATTTGATATTGTGGATATTTTCAGAGAACGGATTGTGAGGTGTGGTTTTGAACATTAATATTTATTACGGGGGAAGGGGCATCATTGACGATCCGACATTGTTCGTCATCAATAAAATGCAGGAGATTTTAGAGGAGCTTCGGGTCAATGTCACGCGCTATAATCTATATGAGGCCAAGAATGCCATACCCACATTGCCTCAGACGCTGAAAAATGCGGATGGCATCATTCTCGCTACTACAGTGGAGTGGTACGGAATCGGTGGATATATGCAGCAATTTCTGGATGCCTGCTGGCTATTCGGGGACAAGGGGAGGATAGCGGAAATCTACATGTGCCCGGTAGTCATGTCCACCACCTACGGAGAGCGTGAGGCAGAGCTTAACCTGTCCACCGCATGGGAGATTTTGGGCGGGTTGCCCTGCAGCGGCATCTGCGGTTATATAGAGAACACGGTGACTCTTGAGATGAACGAGCAGTATATCAAAATCATCGAGAAGAAAGCCGAGAACATGTACCGCTCCATCAACCAGCACATAATCTGCTTCCCGGCCAGCAATCAGGCGGTGAAGCAGAAGATTGCCGTGCCAAAGAGCAATAATCTCACGCCGCAGGAGACGGAACAGTTGTCGCAGTATGTATCTGACGACAGCTATGTACAGCGCCAGAAGCAGGATATTAGGGAGCTGACCAGTCTGTTCAGGGATATGCTCAGCGAGGAAGAGACGGGGAATGAGGAGGAATATCTGACAGCTTTGAAAAAAGCCTTTAAGCCCCAGGCAGGATTCCGGGCCGAGTATTCTATAGAAATAGAGGAGAAAAAGAAGAAGCTGATTCTATCAATCAATGGTTCCGCGTTGGAATGCGGTTATGGCAGCTGTGAGCGGCCGGATGTGGAGATGCAGCTGGGCAGGGCCACCATGGAAGATGTGGTGAACGGGCGTATGACTTTCCAGAGAGCGTTCATGTCAGGTGCCATGAAGGCGAAAGGGGATTTTAAGCTTTTGAGGTCCCTTGACCAATTATTTACATTTGAAGAGTAATGCTGATGAATGAAATAGAGAAACATGAGAAGGACAGGAGAGTCACGGATATGAAAAAAGAAGATTGCGTTTTTTGTAAAATTGCTAACGGCGAGATTCCATCAAAAACCTTGTATGAAGACGGGAGCTTCCGGGTGATTTTGGACTTGGGGCCAGCCACGAAAGGCCATGCATTGATTTTGACCAAGGAACACGCTGAGAATTTATACGATCTCCCAGAGGGGACTGCGGCAGGGGTGATGGTGCTGGCCCGGAAGATGGCGATGAACCTGGTAGAAAAGCTTCATTGTGATGGAATGAATCTGGTACAGAATAATGGCGAGGCTGCGGGACAGACGGTACATCATTTTCATCTTCACTTGATTCCGAGATATGAGGATGATGGCCAGAGCATCAATTGGAGGCCGGGAAAGCCCACGCAGGAGGAACTGGAGGCTACCAGGAGGATAATTGTGGAATAGGGCGGCGGATATCAGAAAGCCAGAATACTGTGGGAAATAGAGGAGCAGATATGAGAGCGTTGGATGTCTCTGAGATTACGGAAACCATAAAGGAAATGTGCATAGAGGCGAACCATTTTCTTTCGGAGGATATGAAGTGCGCCATGCAGGCTGCAAGAGGGCAGGAGGCGTCCGCGCTGGGCAGGCAGATTCTTGGGCAGCTTGAGGAAAACATGGGGATAGCAGGGGAAGACATGATTCCCATCTGTCAGGATACAGGCATGGCCGTGATATTTATGGAAGTGGGACAGGAAGTGCATTTTGAGGGTGGCGCGCTGGAGCAGGCTGTGGATGAGGGAGTACGGCAGGGCTACGCAGAGGGTTTTCTGCGCAAATCGGTGGTAAGGGATCCGATTGAGAGGGAGAACACAGGGGACAATACGCCAGCTGTCATACACTATTCTATAGTGCCCGGAAATCAGGTGAAAATCACTGTGGCACCAAAGGGCTTTGGCAGCGAGAATATGAGCCGTGTGTTCATGCTAAAGCCTTCTGACGGCATTGAAGGGGTCAAAGCCGCCGTGCTGAAGGCTGTAGAGGACGCGGGACCAAATGCCTGCCCGCCTATGGTGGTAGGGGTGGGCATCGGCGGAACCTTTGAAAAATGTGCCCTGATGGCTAAGCATGCATTGACACGTCCGGTGGATGAGCGTTCAAAAATACCATATGTATGCAGACTGGAGGAGGAGCTGTTGGATAGAATCAATCGTACCGGCATCGGGCCCGGAGGTCTGGGGGGAACGACCACAGCATTGGCGGTGAATATAAATACCTATCCCACGCATATAGCAGGGCTTCCCGTGGCGGTTAATATCTGCTGCCATGTGAACCGCCATGCAGTGAGGACAATATAGAAGGGGATTCGGATATGGAAAGACATGTTGTAGTACCGCTGTCGGCCGAGACAGCTATTTCTCTCCGTGCAGGGGATTATGTTTATTTGACAGGAACTATCTATACTGCCAGAGACGCGGCCCATAAGAGAATGCATGAGGCACTGGAGCGGGGGGAAAATCTGCCTCTGGACATGAAGGATAACGTTATTTATTATATGGGCCCCTCCCCGGCAAGGGAAGGAAGGCCAATCGGCTCTGCCGGCCCTACCACAGCCAGCCGTATGGACAGGTATGCTCCTGCACTCCTGGATTTGGGCCTGAAGGGAATGATAGGAAAAGGAAAGCGGCTTCAGGCAGTGAAGGATGCCATCGTGCGCAACGGCGCGGTCTATTTTGCGGCGGTGGGCGGCGCGGGCGCGCTGCTCTCCCGTTCCATTCTTACGTCAGAAGTGATTGCCTATGAAGATTTGGGGACGGAGGCCATCCGAAAGCTGGAGGTGCGGGATTTTCCCGTCATCGTAGTGATGGATGCCGCGGGGAACGATTTGTATGAGACGGCGGCGCAGGAATATCGCCGGGACGAACCGGAAGGTTGAAAAGAAGGCTTCAAGGGGAAATTGCCAGAAATATTCAAAAAGTAATTGACAAGTGAAGCCCTTTTATGTATAATGAGACTTGTGCCACACAGAGTGACAAAAACAGCATATTGGCAGTATCAGTTCGGATTAAGGAGAAATACTCAAGAGGCCGAAGAGGCGCCCCTGCTAAGGGTGTAGGT